>CADBPU010000076.1 GCA_902796635.1 uncultured Eubacteriales bacterium
ATTTAACAAAACGATTGCCATATTTTGATAATGTACTATATCAACAAGTTAGAGAAATACTTGAAAAAAACTTTGAAGAAAAAAGTATGCGTGGTGGACTTGCTACAAAAAGAAAATACAAAAATAATAAATAATTAATGATAATTTGTATCAAAAAAATGCAGCAAAATGGCTGTATTTTTTATTTTGTATTAAAGTAAATAAAATTGAAAATTTACTTTTTTAATAATAATTAATGTTTTAATTTTATTAGTAAATTGTAGTGTTTTTGATATTTATTGATACTATTTATCAATAAATTTATCATACAAATTGTTTCTTTCTGGATGCAAAATTGCACTCAATATATTTTTTTGCACACCAGGTATTTCTTTATTGATATATTGTATCAGTTTTTTCATATATTCTCTTTGTGTATTTTTATCAGCAGGGCAGTTATTTTTAATCACTGGCATATCTTTGCTGACCGCAATGATTTCTTTTTCAAAAACAGTTATCATTGGTCTAATAACTTTTAGTGAGTTGTTTGTTAGTTGCATGATTGGAGAAAATGTATTAAATCTGCTTTCGTAAAACAATGACATAAATAGTGTTTCCATAAGGTCGTCTGCATGATGGCCTAATGCAACTTTGTTATAACCTAACTTTTTTGCTGTTGTGTTTAGATGCCCACGTCTAAGGTTTGCACATAGTGCACATGGGTTGCTCTCATTTCTTATTTCAAAAACAATTTTGTTGATTTTAGAGTTTACAACAGTCAACTCAACACCAAGTTTTTCACAATATTTTTTTATTTCTGTGTAATCTGTTTCGCCGTCAAAAAGGTCAACAGCAATGGCACCAAGTTCAAATTTTTTTGGATAAAAATTTTTTAGCATAGATAGGCATGTCAAAAGAGTGATGCTGTCTTTACCACCAGAAATACCAACAGCAATTTTGTCGCCGTCTTCTATAAGATTAAATTGTTCACATATTTTTCTAACTTTTCCTAAAACCTGCTTTATTTTCATGACATTATTATATCACACTCAAAGCAAAAAACAAATTTTTTGTCAAAAATATAAATATTTTTGGATAAATTGTTTGCCACATATCAAAAAAAAATATATAATTGAAATAAGAGAAAGAGTTTTATATATTAATATATATAAAATTGCACAAGATAAAGCGAGGTCATTATGAAATTGAAAAAAATTTTAGTATTTGTGATTTTATCTCTATTATCAATCAGTGGAGTTTTGTTTGGTTGTCAAAATAAATATGAAAATATGAAGTTGACATCAAATAGAGATGAAACTGGCTTGCAATTATACTTAGGAGAAGATAGTGATTTGGATGATGGCGCAAAACCATCAATTGGAACTATCACTTTTACAGTTAGTGGAGTAGGTGGAAATGTCAGCAAAAAACTCAAATATAATTATGATGCAAGTATCGTAAGAATATTGAGTGAAGAATTTGCTAATGATGTTACAACCTTGACTTTGCAAGCAATCTCTGGTGGCTCAACAAAATTTATTGCAATAACCGAAGAAGGTGGAAAAACCAATTCTGTTGATGTTGATTGTATAAGAAGAATCACTGACCTCAAATTTGATTCTACATATAAACCTGCAATTTTCAACAAACCTGGCAGTTCTCTTGTAATTAATTCAAAACAAATTATCTTTAATAATGGAAGCGTTGAAGGTACAACGCAAAACGAAGTTGTATATTCACTCAAAAATGCTGTTGATGGAGTAGAACTTACAAGCGGTGGATTGCTTACATTATCAAAAGCAGTTTCAGTACAAGATATCATTGTTGTTGCAACAAGCAAATTTGACGCACAATATAGTGATGAAGTAAATGTTCATCTTGTAAAAGTTTTTGATGAAGATAGTATTGATATCATTTCATTAAGCCCTGTTTATAAAGATGGCGAAATTACTTTAACTACTGATGGCGATGAAAGTAATATAACACTTGAAGTTGATGTTGCGACAGATGAAGCAATAACACTATATTATAGACTTAAAGAGAATGAAAATATAACAACAAGTTCAACAAACTGTGTGACTGTTGAACAAAACATAAATGAATTCCATATGTATGCAGACAGCATAGGAAATTGTTTGTTTGAAGTTGAAGTTCATTTATCAAATTATACTGATGCACCAGTCGTAAAAAAGACTATTCCTGTAAATGTAGTAAAACTTCCAAAAATTATTAATATCAATGGCATCACAACAGATTTTAGTGATGATATTTTCACATATTACCAAAATGGATTGGGTAAACAATATGCAATAACTATTGGAGACAAACTTGCATACAACAAACAATTTGTTGTTGCAACTGATTCAAACCTTGATTTTAATATCAAAAAAAGAGATGGCTCTTTGATTAAATGTGCAACACTACAAGACGGAAATTTGACAGGTGATTATGAAATATTAAACGCAGAAACTGAATATAGCATTTTTGTTAGCGGAAATTTGCCAAATCAATCTGCAAATTTATATATTTATGCTTATGGCAGTTTGGGCTATTCAGGTCAATTGGTTAGAAAACTATCTTTAACAACACTTTTGGGCTCAACAGCAGTCGAACCACAATTTTCTACGTTAGACGGTGAAGAAACAAGTACATATTATGTAGAAGTCGGCAAAAGTTTTGTACTCAATTATAATATTGATGAAAACTCATCAGCAAAAGGCATTAAACTCTTAAATACTGATGGTTCAGCACTAGACGATTTTGTTTCAGTAGATATTACAAATGGTATTAAACCTGTCATTACAGTTTCTGGTATAAATCAGGGTCAAACCACATGCAAACTTGTGCTTGCAAATTTTGTATCAAGCATATCATTTGATATTTGTGTGTTTGTTCCTGTTCAATATGATGATGAAGAAGCACTTTCTGGTGGCTATAAACTTAGCGTTGATAGTCCACTTCAAAACAGAAATATCGCAGAAGCAAATTATATTTATGGCAGTTTGACAAACTTTGTGCTTTCTATTGGTACAGGAACACAACTCAATTTGTCAACAGAGCCAAACAATGCAACAATTTATTCATTAAAGTATAGCAGTGTTATTTTGGTTGACGGAGAAGATGAAATTGATGGTTCAACTTATGCTACAATTTCAAGAACAGGTTATATTGCAGCCAAAAAGGTTCTTCCGCAAACTGTCGCAGATGATAATAATGAAGAAATAAGCCATGTTCAAAAATTATATATTCAAGTTCAATTAACATCATTGATTACAAATGAAGATGGCAGTATTAGTACTCTTGTAGGAACAAAATATGTTGAAATGGAAGTTTATGTTCCACTCACAAATGTAATATTATCAAAGAATTCATCAACAATTTATTGGGAAGAAGGTCTTAATGTAATTCAAAGAGAAAATATGGTTTATATGGACACCATATCAATGGCTTTCTATCCAAATGTAATCAATACATCAAAAGTTCGTGTTAGTTATGACATAAATTTGCCAACTATTGTTGATAATACAAATCACACAATTATAGTTAGTGCAACAAATATGCCAGAAGATGTTGCAAATGAAAAAATTTACACATTGACAGCGACTATTCAATATTATTCAACAATTATTGTTAGACGTGTCACATTTAATGTAGTAAAGCCAATAAAGGCAGAAAGAATTAATGCCTATATTGATGATATTGAAAAATATGTTGCATATTTTGATGTAAGTTCATTTAACGAAGGCGATGCATATAATGTACCAAAAATTAAAATAAATACAGCAGTTTATTCGGCTGAATTAAAACAAAATGTAACATTCCCAAAAGTTTACTATTCAATAGACGAACATGATAGATATATCGCTTCTGTTGATGAAGATGGTTATATAACACCAATTTCTGCCGGAGTGTGTGAAATAAAAGTTTATGCAGAAGATATGATTGCTGCCGATGGCGCGCCAAATTCATATAAAACTATTTATGTTGTTGTTGCAGACGGAAGAAGTAGTGGTTCTGCACTTAGAATTAGAAATGAAAGCGATTTTGAAAAAATCAATCCTAATTATTACTACTATTTTTCTAATGATGTTCGATTGACAAAAGAATATCATTTTGGCACTTTGTCAGGAGAGATTAATGGTAATGGATATAATTTACAAAATGTACAACTTAATCAATATGGCTCATTATTTGAAGAAATTGCAGAAAATGCTGTAATAACAAATTTGAATATATATTTTAGTTTCAATAAAATACTTGATGAAAGTTTTGAAATTGTTGGTTTAGCACCTACAAACAATGGTAGAGTAGAAGCTGTAAATGCTTACTATTCAACTGCAAGTGTTCAATTTGCACAAGGTTTACAAAATGAAGATTTACAAAATTTAAGTTTACACATTGCTGGCTTGGTTGCAGAAAACAATGGTGTATTATCAAAGTGTACAGCAAGTATGGATTTGCAAATTTCAAACAACAATCAAATTTGTCAAATTAATGAATTATTAATCGGTGGATTAGCAATTAACAATAAAAATTTAATCACAGGTTCAAATAACAATTACAGATATTATTCATCAAACTTTGTACAAAGTTATGAGTTTTCAGGCAAAATCAATATTGAAGATGGTATTTCAGCAACAACAACAGCTATTGGTGGAATTGCTGCAAATAATCATTTTGAAGGTAATAGCATAAAAAATATTGCTGTTGAAATTATTGTCAATGCAAAAGCAATAGATAATGTTGGTGGTATTGCAGGAACAAACTTTGTAAAAATAGAAAATGTGCTTGTCAATCCTGAAATAAACGCAAAAAATAACGTTGGTGGTATATGTGGAGTATTGACTAAACAAGAAGAAGTCGAAAGCCCAATTATTAATAATGCTATTGTAGAACTTTATGAAGATGTTTCAAATCGTGGTCATTTCAACAATATTTCTGGACAAAATTTTGTAGGTGGCTTGGTCGGTAGTTCTCAATCTGGCTTAATCTATAATTCTTACATAAAGAGTTATGCAGATGGTTGTTATGTAGAAGGTAAAACTGTTGGTGGTTTGGTTGGGTCAGCAGATAGTACAGAAATAGTAAGTTGTTATGCAGATGTCAAAATTAATGGCTTAAACAATGAAACTGATTTAATAGGTGGCTTGGTTGGTGAGGCAACAGAAGTTTCTATTAATAAGGCATACTTTGTTGGTACTTTGCAAGGAGCGCAAAAGGGTTCAATTTTTGGCAAAGTAAATCATGCTGAAAACGAAGAAAAGTCAGTTGTTTCACAATTCTATACAAGCGCAGGTGAAAGTACTGAATTTGTTGGAATTGGTGATGTTGCAGATTATTCCATAACTCAAAGTTATGGAACTGATAGTGATTTACAATCAATAGATACATATTATGAACAAGATAATGTAGACAAGTCTTGGAAATTTTATTTGGATAATACAACCGAACAATTTGATTGGTATTTGGATACTGCCAGAAATCAAGGATATCCAATTTTGGTATTCAACAATCAATATTTAATGCAAAAAGATATGCCAACGGAAATTCGCATATCAAAAGCCAATGACGAAATTAAAGATATTGATGGATTAATTATTGTAAATTCAAATCAAACTTATTTGTTGAATAATATTCTTAATATAAGCACAAATGTTAATTCAAGAGTTAACATCTATGTTTATTGCGATATTGATGGCGTGCTTTCAACAAATAGCATAAACAATAGACTTAATACAAATACAAAACTCTATTCAAGTGAAGACCAAGTTATAACTCTAACTTTTGTTTTGGGTAATAATGCGGATATAACAAAGAAAGTCCAAATTGCTTTCATAACAGAAGTATTAGATTTTTATGCTGATAATATTAAAATAAAGAAAGGCGAAAATACTACTATATCATCTTATCTCGCTTATGCATTAGATAAAAATGAAAATTATGTATATGAAGAAGTAAATCAAAACTATGTTTTAGGCATTCCTAATTTGAATATTGATGATGTAGAAGAGATTAGCATAAGCAATAGTTTCAATGTGGTTTACAATCAAGGTGAAGAAGATGAATATGTTCAAACCTATTTCAAAAATAAATCTGTTTTGATAGGTGTTGATAGTTTCTCTACGCAATCTAATTTGGCGTTATATTATGTATTAAAATATACTGGATTAGATAATCAAGAGATTACAAAATATATCAAAATGTTTGGATATGAAAATTTAAGTTTAGATATTTACACGGGTGCAACAAATATTAAAATATCAAACTCAAACATTGATATGACAATTATTGATGATGTTGTGTTTACAGTTACAATGGATACTGATAATCCAAGCGACAAGTTAATAATAGAAAATGATGCAGATTATATCTATGCAGAAATCAATTCATCTTTTGTTCAAGTTTCAAATGGCTCAAAAGATGATGCAAAATTGATTTTAACAATTCTTGAAGGACCAGATTTTGATAAGGATAATGAAGAACTTGTTATTACATTTGAGTTAAAATTTAAGGATGAATATTTGTCTGCAAATTTAAGCACCAGTTTCAACAGAATTTTGAATTCAGTTTTAACTTTCAAAGCGCAGAGCAACGAGCAAATCAGCAAACAAATAAGTGTAAATGCAAGGCCACAAAATTTATTAAAAATAGATTTATCTAACTATTCTGCTGGTCGTATTGATGGTGATATGTACATAAAATCATCTCAACTTTCTAACACATTGACACCTGGTCAAGTTGGTATGATGGTTATTGATATATATCCTGAATATGCACAATATGATAGAATTGAAGTTATTAGTGGAACTGACAATAAAGGAAATAAAATC
The DNA here is from genome assembly GCA_902796635.1 of uncultured Eubacteriales bacterium. GTDB lineage: Bacteria > Bacillota > Clostridia > Christensenellales > UBA1242 > UBA9845. The sequence goes on from CADBPU010000076.1 coordinate 6,810, forward strand.
AGTTTTATTCAAGTTGTAGAATATGATGTTGGTAATATAAAAGAATATTATGAACTTAGACCAAGTTCAATTACAACAGAAGATGGCATTTTATTACAAAGAGCATCATATATTGAAGATTTAGATACGCAAAGCTACAAATTTGATGGAAAATTCTATGTAAAAACATTGATGGGTTCAAATGTTGATTATGACCAAATTGTTACGGTATCAGTAAAAGGAATCACAAATATTGTTGATGAAAACAATGAAATAATAGAAGTATATGAAATAATCAATTCAATGGATATAATCGTCAATCAAGCACCTTCATTAAAACTTGAATATGCTGGTGATGAGAATGGTAATATCAAAAAAGGATTTGTTTATAACGAACAAAGTGAAAAAACAGAAGAATATTACATTGCTGTTCCGGGTCAAACATTAAAATTCAATCTTTCTTATGAAAAACTATCATTGCAGAACTTATTTACGCAGGCGAAAGTTGTAAAATATGATGAGCAAGACACAATTTTGAATAAAAATACTTACTTGAATGTAAGTAAAATTGAAAACAATTCTTTCAATATTGAAATAAAAAATAGTGCTGTTGGTATGTTGTTAACAATCAAAGCAGATGGTGATGAAATAATCAATGACTATAAAGAGAATTATGCAAGTAATGAAATTAAAATTTTAGTTGTTGATTGTATTGTTGATAGCATCAAAGTCAACAATGGAAATGATGTATTTGAAATAGGACAATATACACCTATTTCTGCACAATTATCTGCTAATGCTAGTCAAGTATCAATAATTGAAAATATCGAAAATCAAATAAACGCTGATTCTTCTTATTGGTGGGGTATTAAGAACAAGGTTTGGAGTACTTGGAATCTTGATGCTACTGGATTGCCAGAAATCAATAGTGAAAAGAAAACAGTTTATATGCGTTGGAATGAGTTTGATGCATATCGTGCTGGAATATTAAAGAAAAATGCAACTGACACACCATCTTTGGGAATATTTGCCACAAAACAAGATAGTTTGGAAAAAGTATTTAGAGTTTCTTTTGAATATTATTACAATTCAAATGGAGAAATACAAATAAATTCAAATTCAAATAGTAGTATACAAACAAAAACTTGTCAAAAAACTGTTAATATGGTTTTGAAAACAGTAACAGATATTGAAAACCCTGTACCAATTTATACAATAAAAGAGTTTTATGATATAAAGAACAATCCAGAATTAGACTATATTTTGATGAATGACCTATATTTTGGTTTGGCTGATGAAAGTGAATTGGAAGGCAAAGAAATAGGCACAGCCACAATGGATGCATATACACCATTTGCACTCAATGTAAATAGTTTTGATGGAAATACACATATAATTCATATTTATGGAAATTTGAACTATGAAACAAGTGATAATAGTGGAAGTTCATTAAATCTTGGTTTATTTACATCTATCGAGCAAGAAACAATTTTAGTTAATTTGGATGTAGAGTATAACAGACCAAGCACAACACTTAGTGATGACAATAATTATGCTTTAAGATATGACAATTTGAAAAATTATAGTTCAGTATATTTTGGTGGATTAACTGCACAAAACAGGGGTGTTGTATCAAATTGTCAAGTCAAAATTAATGGTGATATAGAAATATCATTAAATGAAAATAATTCAAAGGTTTATATTGCAGGTTTTGCTTCACAAAATTCTGGAAAAATTACTTATTCATCTGTAAAAGGACCAGACTGGAACAATAATTTTGATGATAATTGTAATTATTCAATAGTAAAACCAGAAATAAACAAAAAACTTATATCAAATTCTACTGGTGAAATGGCTTTATTTGTTAATGATAACAACAATTTGATTTCAAATTGCGAAGCCGAGTTTGTTGGGTTAGAGAATAGTGCATCTCCAAGCTTAAATGCAAAAGTTGCAGGCTTTGTCGATGTAAATTCTTCTGTTGGTAAAATTATTAACAGTAGTATTGCAGGTCAAAGACTTTCTCATAAATTCAATCAAAAATCAGTTGAATTATTATATCCAATAGAAAAGAATGATGAAAGATTGAGTATTTTGTGTGGAAGTGCACTTCAAAATGATATTTATTTTGCAAAAATATCTTCACTTAACAATGTTGCAGGATTTATTTATGAAAATGCTGGAACTATTGAAAATGCATATTCTGCAATTCCAATGGAAACTCAATCAAGGTCGGCAGGATTTGTTTATGACAATTCAAGTGCTGGCACAATAAAGACTGTTTATACAACAAGTATTTATGATGGTTCAAGCGAACAAAGTTCAGCACACACTCCATTTACAGGAACTAATGAATTAAGTGAAGTGCTAAACGATGAGCAAACAAGTACTATTGAAAATTCTTATTACTTAACAAAACTAAAAGATACTTATGAAGAAGATGTTATGTTTAGAGAACCAGCATCAAGAATAGGAATTAATCTTAATGGCTCATCTCCAAGTGCATCATACTTTGTTGGATTTGATTTTGATACTATTTGGTCTAATGAAGGAACTTATGATAGTCCTGTTATAGCCTCTATTGAAAAGAATAATATAAACAGAAAACACTTTGAACGTACTGAAGTTGAATTTGAAATTGATGGAGAAAACATCAAACAATTCCCAAGAAGTCAAAGTGGAAAAGTACCATATACTATTGCAAATGCTTTACAATTTGTAAATACATTTAATGATTATGCAAACGGAAAAGATGAAGAAGTAAACAATGTTGTCACAAGAGATATACGTCTTATCAATGATATTGATTTGATAGATTATATTGGAACAACTGAATTTGATAATATAAAAAATGTCATTTACATCGGTGATTTTGATGGTAATGGTATGAGTATAGACAACATTAAAATTACTGGTTCAGGAAGTGATAATAGAAATACTAGTCTTTATGCCAATGTTTCAAGTTCTTACGGATTATTCTATCAAATAGGTAGTGCAAGTGTCCTTAATGATGACAATGAATTAGAAAAAATTGATTTCCAAAACTGCAACACAACAATAAGAAGTTTGACATTAAATGTTTCGGAAGTAACGAGTTCAACAAGTTCGTTTACAGGAATACTTGCTGGTGTTATTGTCAATACAGCAATCAAATCTTTGACGATTAATTCAAGTGAAGTTGATGTTTTGGGATATAACGCAGTTGGTGGAATTGCAGGAGCTATTATTGGTAATTCTGCATTACATAACATTAACATCAATGCAAGTGTTCAATCAACTTATAGAAGATTTGCAAATAATGATTATACAAATAAAGAATTTGAAAGTGTAGATACTTATAAAAATATTGATTATGAAAAGTACAATAACAATTCTTATGATGATGACGGATATTTTGTTAATGGAAAATTTGATTTAGCAAAATATGGTGAATATGGTGAAAAAGTTTTATATTCTTATGCGGGCGGTATTGCTGGTATTGTTGATATCAATGATACTTCAAGAGCAAGCAATCTGACTGACCAAAATTTTGCTTATGACAAAAACACCAAACAAAAAGTATCAGAAAATTGGACTGCCAATGTAAATGTTGTCAAAGTATTTGGCGATGTTTCTATAACGGGTGAAATTGTTGGTGGTTTGTTTGGTAAGGTAAACAAAAATGTTTATATAGCAAATGGCAAGTTTGAAGTTTCAACAACAAACAGTCAGGTTATTGGTGGTGCTTATGTTGCTGGTGGTTTGGTTGGTGTAAATGATGCTGGTGCAATTTATATTTCATCGGTAGAAGTTACTCAAACAAGTGTTGAGCAATATGACACTGATTTGACAAATAGAACAGGAAATAGTTTATTTACACGTAAAAATATGTATCCATTTGCTATTGGTGGACTTGTAGGAATTCAAAAGGGTGGTTATATAATTTCAAGTTTCACAAAAACCAATGTAATAAATACAAGTGCAAAATATGCTGGTGGTGTAATTGGATATTTGACACGTTATGTCAACTTGGTTGGCGATGAAGGTATCAATGCAGAAGAATTTGGTGGCTATGTTCTTTTGGAAGAAGTCTATACAACTGGCAATGTTCTAGCGGCTGATGGTTATTATGCAAATCCAGACAAAACAATTTCAAAACTAGACACAAATTCTATTGAAAAAGAAGCTGATATTTATTATGAAAGCAATGGTTATGCTGGTGGAATTGCTGGATACTATGATGCAAGTCAATATGACCAATTTAATGGAATAATTGGAATAAATGCATTCCATATGCCAGAAAATTATACTATAAATGATTATGGCTATGAAGCAATAAAAATTGAAGATGGCATGTTATCATTTAATACAACAAAGCAAAAATATAATACGCAAAAAATAACTTATTCAAATATTGCCACAGGATATTATGCAATAAAGGAATTGTCAACAGGTGAACAAGTAATTGCATATTTTAGTCCAAGAATTGGTACTGTGTTTGGTAAGATTAATAGTTCAAATATAAGTAATGAATTTTATTATACTGTAAACAAAAACAATACTGCAATTCAGTACAATTTGCATACAAAATATGTTTATAACTCATCTAACATAACTGCTGCCGATTGCAAAAATGATAATGGAAAAGAACTTGAATGGTATGCATATTATGATGGTGATTTGGTCAAATTTAATGATAACCAACTTAATTATTATACTATTATCAAAAATGGTAATACTTACACAATTAATATTAATTCCCAAGTCGATTCATCGGGTGAATTTGTATCAGGTCGTGCTTCATATTTTTCTTCATCAAACACATACCTAGTTCTTAAAGGTATTGATTATAATGGTATAAATTATTCAACTTTATATCAAAATGATAGTGGACAATATTCTGGATGGAGTGAAAATTGGAAGTATAAATCTCCAGTTTATCCAAAACTTAAACCAAGCAA
>CADBPU010000077.1 GCA_902796635.1 uncultured Eubacteriales bacterium
CATACAAATCTCCTTTAGGGAACATTTACACTTAAATTATACATATTTGTTCCCTAAAATGCAAGTGTTTATGACAAAAATAAAGAAATAACTTAAAAATATAGAATTTGTATAAAAAAGTGCAAATTTCTTTGTTTAATGAATTTTGGGCAATAGAAAGACAGTAGATGATAGTTCAGCATATTTTTAATATTTGCTAAACTATTAGATTTTACTAACAAAATTAAGGTTTTTGAAAGACAAAAAATTCATCTTCCTGCTAAGGTGTTAGGTCGGGAAACTGGCGCAAGAGTTCAAATCTCTTACTCTCCGCCACAAAAAATGCTCGTTTAATCGGGCTTTTTTTTATTATTATAATATAACTAAAATAAATTAAATTAAAAATTTATAAAAAGATTGATACTATTTATTGATATTTCACACAATATGTTTTTTTGTTGCCAAAAAATTTTAGGCGTAGTATATTTATTTTATAAAATAAAAAATGTATATATTAAATAATTTATGGGGTGGCAAATGAAATATGCTTTTATTAGTGGAGCAAGCAGTGGGCTTGCCCAAGCAGCAATAAAAAAACTGACTGAAAATGGTTTTATTGTTTTTTGTGCTGATATTGTTTATGCTGAAAACAAAGTGGAAAACAATTTGCACTATATCAAAATGGACATAACAAAAGATGAAGACATCGCATCTGCTTTTGAATATGTTAAAAATATAACAGACAAAATTGACGTGGTTTCAAATTTCGCAGGCATTGTCACACTTGGCTCACTTGTGGAACTGCCTATAAACACACTTGATAGAATTATGGCTATCAATTTGCTTGGAACTTACAAAATCAATGCCACATTTTTTCCACTTGTAAAAAATGCTAATGGCAGAATTATCAATATTTCTAGTGAATATGGAAAAATATGTGGTATACCGTTTCATGGATATTACGGCATAAGCAAGCATGGCGTGGAAACATATAATGATAGTCTAAGGCGAGAACTACTCTCTTCTGGCGTGAAGGTTGTTTGCATACGTCCCGGCGCTTTTAAGACAAAAATGCAAGCGGGTGTCACAAATCAATTTGACGAAATGGTTAAAAACACAAAAATGTATAAAGCACCACTCACCAAAATGCAAAAAATGATGATTGATGAACTAAAAAAAGCAAAGTCGGCAGAATTATTTGCCAAAACATATTTGAAAGCAGTGCTAAGCAAAAGGCCAAAAAAGTATTACAAAATCAACAATAGTTTCAAAATGAAAGTTTTGTCTGCTCTGCCATCTGGCTTGCAAGATTTTATATTTTATAAATTCTTGAAATAATGGCAATTGTATATAAAAAGTACCCAATTCTTTGAGTACTTTTTTGTTTTGTTTGGCAATGGGTGCATTAATTTGATATTTTACTACCAAAATTTAGCATGGCTCTTAAAACTGGAAAGCCATAATTTGCATCACACAAAAAAATGGTGTTGAACGTCCTTTGAAAAAGTTTTGTATTAAACAAAAAGTTTACACAAATATTTTCACATGAATTATTGTTGAGATAAATTGTTTTGCAGACGATTTGTTTGTTGTATCTTGCAAAAATTTTTAATTTTTTATTTTTTGTGTTTATACAAAATTTGGAACACGTGTTATTTATTTTTGCTTTTTTTATCACAAAACAATCGTCCACCATAATTGTCAAATCGTATGGCATTTTGGGACAAAATATATCCAAACAATATTGATTGAATTTCATTTATATTATTCCCCTGTGTCATCGCCTTCAAATTTCAATCCGGCATTGTATACAGGAAGCCCTGCATAGTTTGCATCTGTCAAAGTGAAATTTTGAAGAACTGACTTCAATGTGTTTTCAATATACTCTGTTTGAGTTTGGTCGCCCATGCCAACTGCAAAAACATTTGGATAGATATTGTGATTATCATCACTTGTAAGTTGCTTGAAATATAAAGTGTAGGCAGATTGAGTTGACCCGTAAGGCACATTGTTGAATGTTGCCAAGCCATTTGAATCTATCTTTACAACTTCTCCGTATTGCGTTTCTCCTGTTGAGTTTGTCATAACAACAGAACCAAAATTGATTGGATTGCCACCTTCTTCACCAGTCTCATTAAAAATGATGCTGAGCGTGCCTGATGCACTGATTGTAAACTCTCCTGTTGAACTTGTTGATGTGGCAGTATATGTTGCTGGTGCAAGAGTTGACATATCATAGCCCGGAGCATAGATTGCAGAAACTGTATATTCTCCTGTTTCCATTGTTTGTGAACCACTACCATTTATTATTGTGACATTATAATTTGCCATATTTCCTCCTTTGAATACCCTGTATCCACAAGCATGATATTCAAAAAGGAGTTTATTTGTTAATTGCTAATTCTTAAAATAACAAAAAACAATAATCATAAACACAAAAAAACCTTTTGAAAAGCTCAAAAGGTTTTTGTGATTTTTATTCTGCTGGATAGTTTGCAACTGTTGATGATGCACGTCCAGGAGCAGCTTCTGTACCACCATGAGCAAAGAATTTCAAATTACTGCTAGCACCTTCTGGTTTTACAAGATATGCTGTTGTTGTATCTTCAGTTAAACCAACATAAACAATATGTGAAAGTGTTCCACCCATTAATTGTTTATTTGTATTTGCAGAACTTGTGTAAGTGTTCTTACCTTCTCTAAGATCATATCCTTCAAATTCAGCACTTGCACCATATGTTGTCAAACAAAAAATATTGATAATAACTTGATATAACCCAAAGCAATAAAAAAACCTAAACTACATAAATTTAGGTTTCAGTGGTTGCAGGAGCATCTTTTACTTCTCTCACAACGCAGTTTATATGGCATTTTATTTGTCATTGGAATAAAAAAAGTTATATAGCAAATGCCATATAACCCATTGGTTGCAGGAGCGGGACTCGAACCTCGCGACCTTTGGGTTATGAGCCCAACGAGCTGCCAACTGCTCCATCCTGCGATATCAACATGTGCATTATATCATTATTGTTTATGTTTGTCAATACTTATTTTTTATTTTATTTAAGATATTATTGAATTATTCAAAATATATAAAATTATTTATTTTTATACTTTTTTATACAAAATTACTGTTTTTTTGCCATTTTTTCATAAAAAAACTGCAATTTTTTGCAGTTTTTGTAAATTTTATCCAACTATTGGTTCAACTTCTTCTTCCGTTTCTTCTTCATCAGGTTCTGTTGGCTCTTCTCCTTCGCCTGGCTCTTCGGTGCTCTCTTCACTTTCTCCGTTTATCATATCTTCTATTCTTTCAGTATCAACTCCCAAATCAAGACCAGCATCTTTCAAATATTCCAAGCAATCTTCTTCTTTGAAGAAATTTGTCATTTGTTCCATTGTTACAGTATTTCCATCAATGCCAATGCCATATATTGCACTATCAAGGCCACCAACAACGTTTGTTATAAGATTGACTGCGCTTTTGATACCATTGATGCCAAATTTGTTATACATGTCGCCATTAAATTCTACTGGTTCTGTTCCAAACACTTTTCTGCCTTCTTCCATTGTACCTTCGCTTGCCGCAAGAGATAAAGTTAATTGATGTTCGCCATTTTCATGAGTTGTTGTGACGTCAAGATTGAAAGTATCTCCCCATTGAATTGTTTGGATATCAAACTTGCTTGTCTCTTTGTTGTTATACAATCCAACAATAAAGTTTGCACTTGCCACTTTTTCATTTTCATCCAAACTTCTTGGTTGAAAAGTATAATGAGCATTACTTGTTGCACCTGATGAAGGTGTATAACCTTCAGGAACTTGACTTTGTGCATCTTCTAGTTGTTGTTTTATTTCATCATATTTATCAAGAATTTGTTCAATTGCAACTGACATTGCTTGTGCTTTGCCTGACTCTAATGCATATGCTGATTTGTAGTAAACATAGTTATACAAGTAGCCACCAGCAAGATCTAATGCGCTTTTTGTTTTTTCAATAACCATTGGAGAATATGTTTTTGTTACATATTGATATGCCTTATATCCGCCAAAAGCTATACCTGCAAGCAAGCCACACTTTACTGCTGACCTAATCAAAAAACTTTTTCTACGACCCTTTTTACTTCCTCTTTTATAAAATGCAAGTTGCTCAGGAGTCATATCCTTCTTTTTTGTGTGCTTAGCGATTATATTTGCTCTATTCATTTCAATTTTTTTCTTTTTATCCATATTTTACCTACATTAATATTCTAATATATGTTATCCCTATTGTCAATACCAAAAATAAAATATATTAAAAAATTTTTTCAAATTATTATTGACAAACAATAGAAATATATATTATAATAAAGCAGTTAGTTTGGCGGTGTAGCTTAGTTGGTTATAGCGTTCGGCTCATACCCGGGAGGTCGGTGGTTCGA
>CADBPU010000078.1 GCA_902796635.1 uncultured Eubacteriales bacterium
CCAATCAACTTTCCATTTTCGTAAACAGGCAAATTACTATATCCACTTTTACTGATAAGTTCAACAACTGTTTTGACAGAGTCATAAGAATTAACGCTTAAAACATCTTTTTTGCAAATTGAGTCAACTGCTTTTGGTGGCGTGCAAACAAGTTTTGCAATATGCTCTAATCTCTCAACAACATTTTCATGTGGTTCGGCAATAATATCGTTTTCATTGCTACCATGCACAATGGCATTTCTAAGTCTTGAATAATCAATCAAATCATCTTCATATTTTCTTACAACACTATTGATGACCACACAACGCCTTATCATGTCCGAAAAAGACATGGCACGTTTGAAATTGTATTGATTTCTCAATCCATGGTCAATACTGTTGTATGCTTTCAAAAATCTTTCTGCATTTGTCATATATATATTTTATACCAATAGTGGCAAAATGTGCAAACAATCTACATTATTTTACAAAACATTGTTATTTTTTATATAAAAGTACAAAAAAATAAATTTTTTATAAATAAATTGTATTATTAATATAAAATTAAAAAAATAAAAAATACTATTTCAAAAAACACTTGTAAAAAGTTTCAAAATAGTATAATATATTATTGCTGTGCTATGTGGGGAGTTAGCGGTGCCCTGAACTTGCAATCCGCTGTAGCAAGGCAGAATATCTTTTTCGGGAATTCAAGGGCAAGCAGAGAATTTATTTTTTGTGATGAAATCAAGGTCTTGTGCAACAAAAGACTGCGAATCATGTCAGGTCCGGGAGGAAGCAGCATTAAACAGACACTTTTGTGTGCCATGAGGGTGCTTTGATGGAGCAAAAAATAAGTTAGATCACTTGTGTTTGGTTCACAACAAAGATTGCACAGCTTTTTTTGAAATTATGCCACATGTTTTGTGGCTTTTTTATGTTTATTATATTTCAAATTAAATAAGGCAATAAATAAAAATTTATTAAAAAAACAAATTCAAATTGAATTTGTTTTTACAACTACTTACAAACTATATTCGTTTAGTGGTCTCAATTCTCTTTCAAGTTTTTTTCTTAAAGTACCTTTTGGCATTGCGTGAACAATACTTTTTACATCAGCACCTATTACTCTATCAGCAAACAAATACATATATTCTTCATTGTTGCTGTTGATAACAGTTTTTTGCAAGTCATTAAATTGAATTGCTTTCATCCTTGCTTCGTTTTCATAGCAATCAAGACTCATCCTTTCTGCAAATGCATAAGCCAAAAATGCATCTTTTGTTTCCAAAATAATTGTAGAAAAATGATTAAGTGATTTTAATACATCTTCTTCGCCATAAAATCCATTATTAATTGTTCTTTTAACTCCATCAACACATAAATTTAATAATTCTAACTTATTCATAAAAACCTCAACAATTATTTTTTATTTTTTAATTGAGCCAAAACAACTGGGTCAATAGCTTCCAAAAACTTTTTTAATATCTTGTCTTTGTCATAAGGTACATCCAAAATTTCATAAGTGATGACAGGAATATTTACACTTTCAAGTGCTTTGATTACTGATGTTTCAAGTTTTTGCATGGTGCTATCTGTTATGCTTGGATAGTAAGTATCTAAAACTGCAACTGGCTCCATATTTGAAACTTTTACCACACAATAATCTACGTGCTCATCTTTTACTGCATTGAAAAGAACAAGATTTCCACCATTTGGTTTTACAATTTCATCAAGTCCAAGTTTTGGCATAATCATAAACTCTTTTGGCAAAACAGAACGGAACATATAGTAAAACTCCAATTCCTTTGGCCAAAGCATAGGAATATGCTTTTTGAGTTGATCTTTGCCATTAAAGTTATTCCAGTCAATTTTTTTGGCATTGTTTGTAACTTTACGATTAAGTCTTATAGAAAAAATTATTCCAGCAATAATTGCCACAATCAATATACTTATACCAATAATCAATGATACGTCAACGGCCATAATCAAGTTTTTCATTTTGCTCTCCTTATCAATTCATTTATATTATAGCAGAATAAAATATGTTTGTAAATACCAAAAAAACAAAAAATAAAATATTTTTTTAATGTAAAAATTAGTTATAATTCATAAAAAAATAATACTTGATGTAGTATTATTTTTCTAATTTCATTTCAGCTTTTGCAACTTCTACAAGTGCTTTTGCTTTTTTAACTTCCTGCTCTTTTCCTTTTCTATAATCTTCAATATATTTATTTCTTTCGTTTTGTGTATATGATTGAATGTTATATTTCTTTTCTAATTTATTCAATACTCTTACGGCTTTTGAAAATCTAAAATAAGATTTAATGCCAATAAATAACCAATCACTTCTTAAATAAGGCACATAATTAAAAAGTGATAAATTATAATTTGATACTGCTTTTGCAAAATCTTCATGTTCAGCCAAATCTTTTTGTAAATAAAAGAATCCAATGTATACATTTTCATCTTTACTTATTGATAGCATTGGCTCAAAAAATGGCTCGTGATATTCTATACCATATTTTGCACATTGTTCATATAAACTAGGTTCTTCTAAAATTTCTGTTGCAAATATACTTTTCATAAATTTCTCCTAACTTTTACAATTTGATTATAACATAGCATTTTGTCAATGTCAATAGGCAATTTTTGCAATAATTAAGTATTATGTATGCCAATCAATTTCTGTTTTGCCATGTTCTTTCAAAAATTGGTTTGCTTTTTTGAAATGATTACACCCAAAAAATCCGCCATATGCAGATAGTGGGCTTGGATGCACTGATTTGAGAACAAGATGATGTTTAGGATCAACAAATCCAGCAATTTTTTGCGCAGATGATCCCCACAAAATGAACACAAGAGGGTCTTTTCTTTGTGCAAGCAAATCAATAATTCTTTGCGTAAGGTTTTCCCAGCCCATGCCCTTATGACTGTTGGCATGTCCCTTTTCAACCGTCAAAACACTGTTGAGTAACAAAACGCCTTGCTTCACCCAATTTTTTAGATTACCATTTGTATTTTGAAATCCATATTCTTGTTTTATTTCCTTAAAAATATTCACAAGACTTGGTGGAAGTTGAACTCCATTTTCTACACTAAAAGAAAGCCCATGCGCTTGATTTGGCTCGTGATATGGGTCCTGACCTATTATGACAACTTTTACATCTTCAAGCTTTATATGATTTATACTATTAAAAACCAACTCTGGCTTTGGATATATTGTTTTTGTGTTATATTCATTTTCCAAAAACTTTTCCAAATTTTTGTAGTATGGTTTTTCAAATTCATCTTTAAGTAAATCATACCAACTTTTTGCTATTGTAAACATATATTTATTATACAATCTTTTGCAAAAAATCACAATATTTTTACGCCAAAATAATCTTTCAAATTTTTTGAAAAAGTAGTTTTTTTCTATTTAATTTTTTATAACTTTCATCAATTTGTTTTTTGAAATTTTGAAATTCTTTCACATTTAAGTTTAAGCAAAAATCAAAAATATTGGTTATTGATTTGCCAGCACAATAACCATTGCCATCATAGATTTTTAATATAGTTTTTTTATCCTTTTCGCAAAAAAATAAACCAACATCAAAACAATCTCTATGTACTTTTTTTGAAAAAATTACGCTTTTTTGCGTAAAAAAACACTCAAAATACGCTTTTTTATTGAAATTTTTTTCAAAAATACCATTTTGAGCGTTAATCAATATCCTTGGAAAAAGTGAAACACTATACACTTTTTTAAGCGTAGCATAACATATTTTTTCAAAATCAAAATCACTTTTTATTATATACTTTTTCATGATTATTTTTTATAATTTTGATTCAAAAAATTTTGAGCATTGGTTGCACAAATTGCTCCATCACTACCTGCTGTGACAATTTGTCTTAATGACTTTTGAATTACATCTCCACCTGCAAAAACCCCTTTTACGCTTGTCATAAGATTTTGGTCTGTGACAATGTAGCCATATTCATCCAAATCAACTTTACCTTTCAAACTATCTGTGTTTGGAATTCTGCCAATTTCTATAAATAGACCATCAATCAAAAGTTCTTGTTCTTTGCCTGTCAAAACATTTTTCATGACAACACCTTCAAGTTTTTTATCGCCTAAAAGTTTTACTACAACTGTATCTTCAAAAAACTCGACCTTGCCATGCTCTTTTAATCTCAATGCTTTTTCAAGCAAAATGTTTTGTGCTCTATATCTTTTGGACCTATTTATTAAATATGATTTACTTGCCAAATTTGTGAGATATGGCAAATCTTCAATGGCACTATTACCACCACCAACAACAGCAACTCTTTTACCCTTGAAAAATCCACCATCACAAATTGCACAATAACTCACGCCTTTGCCTGTCAATTCTTTTTCTCTTTCAAGACCTAATTTTCTTGGACTTGCACCAAGTGATAGAATAACAGTTTTTGCAAAATACTTACCATTTTGGGTCTTTATGACTTTTATATCTTGCGAAAAGTCAAAGTCAATGGCTTTTTCGTACTTTATTTCAACATTCAGTGCTTCTGCTTGATTTGCCATTTTGCTTGCAAGTTCTGGCCCTGATATATTTTCAAAACCTGGATAATTTTTAATTTCAAAAGTATTAAGAATTTGTCCACCACAGGCATACTCTTCAAGCATAAGGGTTCGAATCCCACTCCTTCCGGCATAAACACTTGCAGAAAGCCCACATGGCCCACCACCAACAATTATCAAATCATACAATTTTTCTCTTTCAATTTCCTTCATTTATTCCCTCAAAATATTGTTATATCAATTATTACCCTTTTGTTTTTCTTCAATAATTTTTTTTATCAATTCAGCAATTTTTTCTCTCTTTTCAAACTCATCAGCAAGGTCAAAAAAATCCTCATCTGTTATTTTTTGCAAATCTTCAAGTTCTTTATTATCAAAATCTAAAACATCATCTTGGTCAAACAAATTTGGCATATTCACCCCTAAACATCTATTATATTATACTTAAATTTACTTGAAAAAATCAAACAAAAATACCCTGTTTAGGGTATTTTTGCAAAACATTTACACATATTTACAAATAATATATCATTCTATTATTCATTGATATTGACTATAATTTCTGGATAAAATCTAGTTGTACTAACTTCTTTATTTGGCAATATGAAATATTTTTCATTGTATTTACCATACAATCCAATAACTTTTATATAATAATCACCCAATGTATAGAAATTTATTTCATTATTTCTTATATAGTATGAATTGCCAATATACATTGCACTCGTTTCAAGTTTATAATATTTCAAACCAGAATTATCATAATTCAAGTACAAGTTTTCTGCACCAATATAATTATCATCATCATTTAATGTATATAATTTATTGTCAGCATATGCTCTATATAAATATGGCTTCAATGTATTAAATAATGATTGACTATTTACTCTAATTAGAACAAAGTTTTGACCACTTTGAGTTTTATGTTGAACAGAACCACCATTCATAACAAGTAAACTGCTTAACTGATAATACTCTTCATTTGACTTCAAATTTATTGTTGAAGTTAAACTACTATTATTTAAGCGTATTTCATTTAATACTTCTGTATATAAAGTGTAATATGTTTGGTCATCACTCAAAGGACTAAATACATACTCACCATTTTGTTCCTTTCTTTCATACAAACAACCATTATTTTTTAATTCATCAAAATAATTATCTATATTCTCAGCACGGAAATAATATTTTCCATTTGATTCCTGTGCTTCTTCATTTGCAATCAAATTAAATAATTTGAAATATCCTATTCCTGCTTTTACGTATAAATTTTGAGAATTTGCTAAGTTTATTACTTCATTGGTATTTTCTGCATTTACAAAGTAATCATCTAACACTGCTTCTCTATATCCATCTTGGTATTGTACATAGCAATTAGAAATATTGCTTGCAAATGCTTCGTATGTATTAATAGTTTCATCATTATTATCAATTGGTTGATAAGCATTGTTTTCAGCGTTATAAACTTCACTAAAATCCGCTTCGTCGTTGCCTCCACCCACTTTTATATATAAGAGTCCTGAACCAGCAAGCGCTTTGTAATCTTCATTAGTTATTTTACTGCCGTAATATAACTCATATTTTACAAACTCATCTTTTCTTAACATTATTTCGTCAATTTTTAAGATATTTTCAAAACTAAACACAACATTATTCACAACACATGTTGCTAATTTGTAATTAATTCCATTATGATCGTCAAATGATTGAACTATATTGATATTTGTTGCACCAAGAGAAGCATAATCAATAGCATTTAACAAATTTTGTTTTATATCATTATCATCAACTTCGCTATAATAATCATCGTTCTTGTTATCATCAGTTGAATCATAATCTATAATAGATTTCAAAATATCAGTCAATTTTATTGTTTTTATTGTTGTTGAAGTTCCAAACAATGATTGAGTATTTATATAGTTATTATTTTCAAATGTTTTGAAAGAAAGTTTATCATCTATCAAAACATAGTTGCTTGAATCAAATGTATTTTTAATCTTTTCGTCATTATTTTCATCCTTAGAAGAAACAATACTTCCTATAACAAATCCTGTATCGACATTACTTAATATGTTGACATCTGTGTTCTGCAACCATTTGTTAGATGCAATAGTGTTTGTGATTGACAATTTGTTGACCATTGCTCTATCAAGTGCACTCTCATCAAGTTCATCCAAATCATCATCAATATTGCCCGCAATATATGTACCACGTATTTCAGTATTTTCTTTATTATTTCCAGAACTAGAAATATATTCAAAATTTGTTGCAAAAATATTGTCATTATCATTTCTTGTTATATTTTCCAGTTCTTCATAGTATCCAA
>CADBPU010000079.1 GCA_902796635.1 uncultured Eubacteriales bacterium
AAGCGTACAAAAACAACATCAAAAAAAGAAAGAAAAAGAAAGAAAAAAAAGAAATAAGGTTCTAAGAAAATCTCTTAAATACCCAAAAACAATAAAACAAATAAAAAGTATAAATTGAACAAATGTTAATTAAAGTTTAATTATTTTTAGCTTTATTCTAAATTCTAAAAATACGACGTTTTGATAAAATATTTTTTCAAATATATATAAACAGGAAATCACATGGAAAAAAACAAAAAATTAAAAGTGCTTTATTTGGTTGATAATTATTATCCAATAACAGGTGGTGTAAACACAGTAGTATCTTCAATAGCAAAAGAACTTCAAGACAAAATTGAGTTTTCAGTTTGTTCTGTTAAATATAAGGGATATGTAGACAACCAAGAATATTTTAAAGTTTATCGCTCAGAAGGTTATTATAACTTTATAACGCATGATGGTATGGCACATCCATCAAAAGATTTTGAAAAAACCATACTAAATGAAAATTTTGATATATTACACTGTCACACGGCTGGCAATCTATTAAATTTTGCATTGAAAATTGGAAAAAAACAAAATATTCCTGTAGTTTCTACAATACACAATATTTACTACCCAGAAGCACTGAGTTATGTAAAATTACCTTTTTTGGCTAAACTTATTGCAAAAATGTTATTCAAAAAAACAGAAAAGTCAAACTATGTTTGGGCTGTATCGCAATTTTGTGCAAATTATGCAAAAAAGTTTGGCGTAAAAAAACCAATTAAAATAGAAAAAAATGCAATAAATATGGACTGCCCGACAGAGGATTTTATAATAAAAGGTCAAGAAAAAATTAATAAGTTACATAATTTATTAAAAGATCATTTTATTTTTCTATTCGTTTCTAGAATAATCAAGGGAAAAAACTTGGACTTAGTTATTGATAGCATTAATTTATTAAATAAAGACCAACCAAATAACAATATAAAAATTTTGGTTGTGGGAGATGGTAAATATCTAAAAAAAGCAAAAAAAAGAGTAAAAAAACTAAAAATTGAAAATTATTTTATTTTTACAGGAATGATTACAGATAGATATTTACTTTCTGAATATTATACTAGATCAAATGTAGTACTTTTTCCATCAGTAATTGAATCAATAGGTTTAATTCAAGTTGAAGCATCTGCTTATAAAAAACCATGTTTGGTTATTGAAAATGTAGCGCAATCAGAAGATATTATCGATAATAAAAATGGTTTTATTGCAAAAAATAATCCAATAAGCTTTTTAGAAAAAATGAAATATTGTTACAACAATAAAAATATTTTGCATAAAGTTGGAGAAGAGGCATACGACACACTTTTTAGATCTTATAAAGACGAAAATATTAAAAATGAAATCTTAAATGACTATATTACAATTTTAGATGATTTTAAGAATAAAAAGATATAAAAAAACACAAACGTTAATATGAATAACACACCTAAAAAGTTTCTAATTTTATTCATAGCATAATGTTTGTGTTTTTAATTGTTAAAGTTTACAAAACCCTAACCTCAACTTGTAATTTTGCCGTTATTCCTGTAAACAATTTTATATCAATTTTATAAACACCAGCATACTTTATTGGATTATCCAGCACAATTTGCTTTTTGCTGATTTCATAGCCATCTTTTTTGAGTTCTTCGGCAATTTCTGCATTTGTTATGCTTCCAAAAATTTTGCCATTATCACCTGCTTTGACTGCAAAATGCAAAACATAATTTTTAAGTTTATCTGCAACTTCTTGTGCTTTTTGTTTGTCTTGCTCGTAGTGATATTCTTTTGCTTTATCACTCATTTGTTTTTGATTGATTGCAGTGCTGTCTGCAATTTTTGCTTTTTTTTGTTTAAGCAAAAAGTTTTGTGCAAATCCATCACTGACATCAACAATTTCGCCCTTTTTTCCCGTACCCTTTACGTCAACAAGTAAAATAACCTTCATAATATCTCCTTAATATTATTTTATAACATATAAAACTTTATGTCAATAAAAGCGTCAATGCAAAGATTTAATTATGTATATTTTATATATTAATGTCTAAAATAATTTTGAGGTTTTTATGGATTTAAGATGTAAAAAAACAAATTGCAAACACAACAAAAATTATGCTTGCACAGCAAGTGAAGTACACATTGCAAGAAACACTGATTGCCAAACTTTTGATAGAGACTTTTTGAAAACAGAAGATAAATTGCAAGATGTGAGCCGTGATATGTTTGAACTTGCCCCAGAAGTAAGTGAATACTCTCATAGCGACAAGCTTTGTGTTGATTGCAGAGCTCATTGTCTTTTTAACAAAATGGGCAAATGTAATGCAAATGGAATAACAGTGCTTGATAACGATAAAAAAGGATATTGTGGAACATTTATTGAAGATTAAAAAAACTATTGTTATAACTAACAATAGGTTTTATTTTTCAAAACTATATAGTGGCAAATTAAGTTTTTTTGCTTGTTTTTGACAGAATTTTTCACTTTGCAAATTTGGACATATTATACCAATAGGTTTTGCACTGCGCAAATTGACTTCTGAATATCTTTTTATATTTTTCAAAATATTTTTTGGAGTTTCACATTCAACTGCTTCTGCAAATAACTTGTGATTTTTGCCGTTGATTGCAATATTGTCTTGCAATAAAATTTTTGTAAACTCTTTTTTATCTTTTATCAAATTTTGATTATCTATATGCTCTTCACTATAACTATCTTTATTGCTTGCACAAATTATATCTTTTTCATCACAATCCATAATCATAATTGCAAATGTATCAACTCTTGAAGAAGCAAATATTTTTTCTTTATTCTTTTTATCAATTAAAGATGTTGAAGTGTAAATTCGATTATTCAAAAATTGCTTTAATTCTTTGGAGTTGCTATCTGGTCTCCATTTTTCACTAAATACACATTTTACTAAAATTTTGAAATTTGACTTCAAATTGATTTTATTTGCATCAGTTAATTCTTTTTTCCAAAATTTTCGTGTAGTAAATGCACATAATTTTTCTATAATAAATAGTTGATTTGCTATTTCCTTCACTTTATCATAACCATATTTAGTAAAACCTATGGTTTCATTATTTTTATTTATTCTAAAAACATCTTTATTTCTATACTGTATTTTGTCAAAAATATCAAAACGTGCTTTTGAATTTATATCAATTTTATTATTTTTACAATATTCAAAATATTCCGTAGTTATATTTTTATCGTTTATAGCTAATTCTAAAAAATTATTATATATACTATTGAAAATATTAATATATTCATCTATTGTATAGGAATTATTAATATTGAAATCATTTTTATAATATTTTTTTATGCCAATTAAACTATTAAACAATTTATCACAATAAATAGAAAACTCTATATCACCAAAAACTTTTTCACTTATTGCTGAACTATTCCATGTTTTAGGTAATTTTCTAATAGTTTTTATATTATATTTTTCAAGTCCCATATAACTATTTTATATTATAAATAACAATAAGTCAATATTAAACTTTGTTTAATAATTTAACAAGTTTTTATTTTTTGATGAATACAATATAACATGACTATTGTAATAAGAAAAAAAATGATTGGGCTATTTGCACTTTTTTTGATTTTTGTTTTTGGGTTTGGCTTTTTTGTAAGTTCCACGGTCAAAACAGATGCAGTTTCTCC
>CADBPU010000080.1 GCA_902796635.1 uncultured Eubacteriales bacterium
CCAAGTGGATAACCAATCAAAAGGGATATGATTGCGCTAATAAGCATCAAAATCATTCCATATTTCAAGGCATCTTTTGTGTTTGCATAGCCACTTGATGTTGTTATTGCAATATGTGGCATACTTGGTGGTGTTGCGAATGCAAATGCACTCAACATTCCAATAATCGAAATCACACACGGAATAACAAGTGTTGAAGATATGCCAAGCAGTAATGAATTTGCAACAGCAGAAACAAGAGTTGCCGTCACCATGTTTGAAGATAGGTTTGTTTGAATAAGTGCCCAAACAACAAATATAATAAGTAGCAAAATTTGTGGCATACCACCAAGTGCAGAACTCAAATTTGTTTCAAGCCAAGTTTTGAGTCCAATTGAATTGTTTGTTAGTGCTGCACCCAAAGTGAGTGTGCCTGCACACATCATAAGCGAACTCCAAGGTATTCCATTTTTGAATGCATCTTGAATTGTGATAAGTGGTTGATTTTTTACTCTAATCATGCAAAGCAAGATTGTGCCAACAATTGGTGGCATAGCTGTTTTGCAGTTGCTGATAAATAGCAATGCTTCGGTTGCTAAATTTGGAAAAATTATCAAAAATTCTGTAAAAATTGCTAAAAATACGCTAAAAATTATAAATTTTATGTAATTTTTCTTTAATTTTATGTTTTTACATAATTTATAAATCATTAATAATAGTAATAAAATTGATAACAAAATCAAGAATGATATACCTGTATTATTCAAATTTTCAATAATACTAAAAGTTTTTGTAAATTGTAAAATCAATGTTAGACCAGCAATTAAGAGAGACAAGGTTATGTATAAAATTCCAAAAGTAAAATCCAGTTTTGATTTATTATCTTTTTTACGTCCATTGATTGATAACTTGGTTCCAAACAATGCCAATGCAAAGATTGATATAGTAAATAAAATAATCGTAAACACCAAGTTGTCAATGCATATTGAAGGAACAATCCAAAGAAATAAAACAAAAATAAATATTGATAAAATAAGTTTTTCTCTCAAATCCATTGGTGGGAGTTGATTTTTGATTTCTGTTGTGTCTAAATTCTGTAATTTTGAAACATCTGGTTTAAGGAATAACCTAAACATTAAAAGCATCAATCCAAAAACAATAAGTCCAACAGGTATTGCAAATGCCATATAAGATAAGTAATCTATCGTTAGCCCAGCTGTTTTAAGCGCTAGTATTGGGAAGACATGTGCTATTGGTGTCATACCAGAAGATATAGATACTGCAAATGCCATGCCAACATAAAGTAATTTTCCTACTTTGTCTCCCTTCTGTATTCCTGATATTTCAAAAATCTGTTCTAGTATAGGAATAAGAACAACAAAGAGTACTGTGGGCGACATAAACATACCAATAAGCAAGGTTGAAAGCAAAAACATTGTCACAAACATCCAGCCACTTTTTTTGGCAAGTTTTGTATTCATAAACCAGATTGTAACACGCTTTATCAAATTTGTTTTTGATAGAGCATAAGTACAAACAAACGTAAACATTAAGAACACAAAAGTTTCACTTCCAAAACTGCTTGTAAATGCGTTTGTGAATCCAAAATTTGGAAGTAGTGAAAGTGCCAAAATGCAAAGTATGCTTGGCCAATCAATTGATATAGTCAGCCACAGTATCAAACTGCCAATAAATATTCCAATCACGCCCCAAGCGTCTTGACTCATACCACTTGGTGCAGGCAAAAACCTAAATCCAAAATCAAAAAATAGAGCAATTGCTATGATTATAATTCTTAAAATATTGTTTTCTTTAACATTCCATTTCCATTTCATAATGTGTATATGATAACAAAAAAGAAATATTATTTCAAGTCATTTTTGATATAACTGTTATAATAATATCAATAATTGCAAATATTCACACTTTTGCACGTGTTTTTATAAAATGGAGTATGGCTTTATCTCCGTTTTGGTTGACAGTAATAACTTCGCTAATTGCTTTTTTTATAACATCACTTGGCGGTGCTGTTGTGTTTTTATTCAAAAATCTTAACAAAGTTTTTATGCAAATAATTTTAAGTTTTTCTGCTGGCATAATGATTGCTGCAAGTTTTTTTTCACTCATTTTAGTTGCAATAGAGCATAGCAAAGAATATGGCCAAAACCCAGCCATGATAACAACGCTTGGCATATTTTTCGGCGTTTTATTCATTATATTTATGGGTATGGCAATAGAAAAATGGTTAGTTAAAAATAAAAAATTTAGCAACTTAACAAATCAAAATGTCAAAGCAATCATCAGTATGGTGGCAATATCTCTGCATAATATTCCGGAAGGTCTATGCATGGGTGTTGCATTTGCTGGTGCAAGTTTGCTAGGTGGACATGAAGCAATAGTTGGTGCAGTTATGCTAACAATCGGCATTGGCATTCAAAATTTTCCAGAAGGTGCAAGTGTGAGTATGCCACTATACAATTCTGGGTTTTCAAAAACAAAAAGTTTTATGTTTGCAATGTTTTCTGGCATAGTTGAGCCAATTTTTGCAGTTGTTGGATATTTTTTTACCAATATAATTTCTTCAATTTTACCATTTTTGCTAACTTTTGCAGCCGGCACAATGATTGCAGTATCTTGTATAGAACTTTTGCCCGAGAGTTTGGAAAACAACAAAAATATCGCAACACTTGGATTGGGTCTTGGTTTTTGTGTTATGATGTTGCTTGATTTACTACTTTAATCTATAATATTTTATATAAAAAAATCACAGATTTTTCTGTGATTTTTGTTTGCCGAATTTGTTATTCTGCTTTTTTTGCTTTTTTATTAAATGGCAACATAGCAACAAGTTGATAGACTCCACTAACGATTAACATAACTGGAATAACAACAAATGAATCTGCTACATACCAAATAAGAAATACATAAGGTAGTCCCAAAACAATATGCAATATTCCAGAAACCAAATCTTTTATCCATGGTTTTCCTGCTTTTTTTGCTTCAAGTGCACTTGCCAATAAATATCCACCAACTGCTGCAAAAGCAACTCCCATAAAGTAGATTATTAATTCTGGCACAAGAACCATAGACAATCCAGCACCAAGAAATACAAATGCTAGGAATAATGATTTTGCATTAGGTAATTGTTTTGCGTTCACAAAATAATGAACCAATAAATAAACACCAACACCCAAAGCAACGTAAGAAGATATTTGTAATACGTCCAATATTGAACTTTGTAATACAAACATCAATACGCCAGTTGCCAAAAGTAGAACTGCTAAAAGCAAATTTTTAATTATCTCCATAACTTTACAACGTTTCATATTTATCCCTCCTTTTTATTTTGATGATTATACCATCACTATAATTTTATCAATTTATACAATTTTTGGCAATTTAATTAATGCTTTTTTATATAATAAAAATTATAAACAATAACTCATCAAAATTTTTAACAACAAAATTCAAAAATATAATAAAATATTTAATAAAAAAGTGCCATACAGACACTTTTATGGAGCTACTGAGCGGGATCGAACCGCTGACCTGCTGATTACGAATGTTTATACCTACCTCTATTTGAAGATATGACCTGTCACTCGTTTTGTCTAGTTATTACTGACAATTTTGCATAGGCAAAAAAAATAGGTGTATAAACTTTTTGGGTATTATACACCTACCATACACCTACAATCAAGATTTAGGTCGTTTTTGACTAACTTTTTCTGCCTAAAACTATCTTATTTTATCTATTA
>CADBPU010000081.1 GCA_902796635.1 uncultured Eubacteriales bacterium
GCAATATACTCATCTGTTATTTTTATTGGCAACAAGTCAGGGTCTGGAAAGTATCTATAATCATTACTTTCTTCTTTGCTTCTAAGTGCTTCATTCTTTCCCAAATTGTCATCCCATTTGAGTGTGATTTGATGAATGGTCTCACCATTTTCTATGGCTTCTATTTGTCTTTTTGCTTCGTATTCAATTGCTCTTTTTACTGCTTTGAAACTGTTCAAATTTTTCATTTCTGTTCTCGTTCCGAGCTTTTTTGCATCTTCTTTTGCCACACTAATATTTACGTCGCAACGCAAACTGCCTTCTTGCATCTTGCAATCAGAAACACCTATTGAAACAAGAGTTTCCTTTATTGCCATTAGTGTTGCAACTGCTTCATCACCACTATGAATATCTGGCTCTGTGACTATTTCTATAAGTGGAACACCACATCTATTAAAGTCAACAAAAGATTTGCCGAGTTTTGCATCATGCACACTTTTGCCAGCATCTTCTTCCATATGAATATTGTTTAATCTCGTAAATTTTTCTTCGCCATTAAGTTTGTATCTAACCTTTCCGCCAACACAAATTGGTTTTTGAAGCTGGCTGATTTGATATGCCTTGCTAAGATCCGGATAGAAATAGTTTTTACGTTCAAAAATTGCAACATTATTGATATTTGAGTCAAAAGCAAGTCCACTTTTTATTGCATATTCAACACAAGTTTTGTTGATTGTTGGAATTGCACCAGGAAGACCCATGCAAACAGGACAAGTGTTTGTGTTTATTGGAGCGCCAAATTGATTTTTGCATCTACAAAATGCTTTTGTTTCTGTTTTTAATTCAACGTGAATTTCCAAACCAACTGTTATTTTATAGTTATTCATCTCGACCTCCAAAGTTTGATTTGTTATGCTCTTCAAAATAATTTGCAAGTGTGTAAAGCGTTGACTCATCAAATTTTTTGCCAATTAATTGAAGACCGATAGGAAGCCCATCTTGATTTTTTCCACAAGGAAAACTTATTGCTGGTGAACCAACAATATTGACAGGAACAGTGTAAACATCGCTCAAATACATTTTGATATGATCATTTGATTTTTCACCAAGTTTGAACGCAACACTTGGACTTGTTGGAGAAAGCAAAACATCACACTTTTTGAATGCTTCTTCAAATTCATTTGTCATAAGTTGTTGAACTTTTTTTGCTTTGTTGTAATATGCATCATAATATCCACTTGAAAGAACAAAATTTCCAAGCATAATTCTTCTTTTTACTTCACGCCCAAAGCCCTGTGTTCTTGTTTTTACATAAAGGTCAACAAGGTCATCATATTTCTCTGCCCTGAAACCATATCTTACGCCATCAAATCTACTCAAATTACTGCTTGCTTCTGCACTTGAAATAATGTAGTAAGCAGAAAGTGCCAAGTCAATATTTTTTAGGTCAACATCAACAATTTCTGCACCATTTTGACGATAAAACTCAATTGCTTTTTCAACAGCAATCTTTACATCTTCATCCATGCCAAGAGCAAAAAATTGTTTTGCAATACCAATTTTTAGACCTTTTATATCATCTTTAATCTCATTCAAATAATCAGGAACAGGACAATCCACTGATGTTGTTTCTTTATCATCATATCCTGCAATTGCAGAAAGCATGACAGCATTATCTTTAACAGTTCTTGTAAGTGGGCCGACTTGATCAAGAGAATTTGCAAAAGCAACAACGCCATATCTGCTAACTCTGCCATATGTTGGCTTCATACCAACAACGCCACAAAAACTTGCTGGTTCTCTTATTGAACCACCAGTATCAGTACCAAGTGCGGCATAACATTGATATGCACCAACACTTGCTGCACTACCGCCACTGCTGCCACCAGGAACACGAGTGTTGTCGATAGGGTTTAACACAGGACCAAAAGCACTGTTCTCATTACTAGAACCCATAGCAAACTCATCCATATTGGCTTTGCCAACAAAAACTGCATCTTGCTCTTTGAGTTTTTCTATAACAGTTGCATCATAAACTGAAACGTAATTTTCTAACATTTTTGACGAACAAGTTGTTTTTTGTCCACAAACATTTATGTTATCTTTAATCACAATTGGAACACCAGCAAGAATTGGCAAAACCCTGCCATCTTTTATTTTTTGGTCAACCTCTTTTGCCTTTTCAAGTGCTTCTTCAAAATTATATGAATTCAAAGCATTTAATTTTTCAGATGCTTTTATTTGTGCAATAATTTGAGAAGTTACTTCTTCACTTGTTACTTCTCCACTATGAATTTTTTTGCTAACTTCAAGCAAACTTAATTTTGTATAATCCATTACTTTTCCTCGTATTTTTTCAAAAATTTGTATTTTTAACTGATATTTGCATGTTTTATTATAATTTTTTAATAATTTTATAATGTTTTTTTCAAAATTATCAAAAATTAGTCTATCATAATTGGCACTGCAATACTGCTACCCATTGTGTCTGGAGCATTTTTTATTGCATCATTTTTTGATAAACTATTGTGTGGAATATCTTCCTTAATTTCAGTTTCTGCATCAAGCAATCTGTTTTTTAATTCAACATTTTGTGTGTCTACTTTTTCAAGTGCTTCAATTTGTTCCAATGTCTTTTCAAACTCACTTTTGAAATTCTCTGTTTCTTTTTCATCAAATTCGATTCTTGAAAGTTCTGCTAGATGATTTACTAATTTTGTTGTTATTTCCATAAAAACTCCAATGCGTATATTTTAGCACACGCACAAAAATATTTCAATCTTTTTTATTGATTTATTTATATTATAAATAACCATTATAATCTGACAACGTTATATTTATTTGCTTTTGTCAAAAACTTTTTTTCTTTTCATTCCTTTTTCTGCACCATTATTGCTTGGTTTGTAATATACCTTGCCTTCCAATTCTTTTGGCATGTATTGTTGATATACATAGCCACCATAGTCATGTGGATACTTATATTCTCCACTGCCATCAGGATTGGTTGATGGATGATTTTTTAGTGCATTTGGAATTGTTACAGTTTTAATATTTTTCGCATCATACTCTGCCATGTCTCGCGCAACAATGACGCTGTTTGACTTATCACTTTCGCAAGCATAAATTATTGCATGTGTCATTGGTATAAGTCCTTCTGGTTTGCCCATATTTTGATATGCTGTCATTGCACTTGTTGCAACAACCAAAGCATTGCTGTTTGCCATGCCAATATCTTCACTGCAATGCGCTATAAGTCGTCTAAAAATAATCAATGGGTCAACCCCACTTTCAATCATTCTAAAAGCATAGAATAGTGCACTGTCTGCATCACTACCCCTTATGCTTTTGCAAAAAGCAGAGAGCATATCATAATATTGACTTTCATCCAAACTCATAACTTTTTGTTCTAAACATTCGGCAATAAGTTCTTTATCTATAATAATTTTATCATTTTCAATACGCCCAGTCGTGCTGGCAAGTTCCAAAGTGTTAAGTGCTTTTCTCACATCCCCACCAACTGCAAAAGAAAGATAATCAAGTGCATCAGGGGTTATGTAAATGTTGAGTTCTCCAAGACCATTTGGCGATTTTATCGCATTCAAAACAGCAAGTTTGATGTCGTTTTTTTCTAACGGCTTAAATTCAAAAATTCTACATCTTGAAACAATAGCTCTTGTCATGCTTGTGTATGGATTTTCTGTTGTGCTACCAATAAAAATGATTTCTCCATTTTCAATAGCTTCCAAAACACTATCACTTTGTGCCTTATTCCACCTGTGACATTCATCTAAAAGCAAATATGTTCTTTTGCCATAAAGCATCAAATTTTGCTTTGCTTCTGCAATAATCTCTTTTGCATCAGCAACACCGCTGTTGATGGCGTTCAACTTCTTAAAAATACCATTACCACTATTTGCAATAATATTTGCAAGAGTGGTTTTTCCAGTGCCGGGTGGACCATAAAAAATACAACTACCCAAAGTACCATCTTTTATTGCTTTTTCTATAACTCCACCACTCTTTAATATATGTTGCTGAACAACAAATTCAGCAAGCGAAGTTGGCCTAACTCTGTCTGCAAGCGGAGCAAATTTTTTTGTATCATTAAATAGTGATAATTCTTCCATGTTTTAATTATATCAAAAGCGCTAAATATTAACAACAAAAATGAGCAAAAATATTGCTATCTTTGCCCACGTATTAATTATTTTTATAAAAATCAACCAATATCCCTTTTATCGTATCCCAAATTGCTTGATAAAATATCACTATCTCTCCAACGTTCTTTTACTTTTACCCATAATTCCAAAAAGACTTTTTGATTTAGCATACGTTCTATGTCTTTTCTGCTTTCTTCACCAATTTTTTTAAGAGTTGAACCAGCATTTCCAATTATAATTTTTTTATGATTATCTTTTTCACAATAGATTGTTGCTGAAATTTTTGTTATTTTATCTTTTTGCTCAAACTTTTCAATTTCAACAGCAATGCCATGTGGAATTTCTTGTTGTAATAGCCAAAGTGCCTTTTCTCGTATTATTTCACTCGCAATAAATCTTTCACTAACATCTGTTACAGTGTCTGTTGGATACATTGCGGGGCTAATTGGCATAAATTTTTTAATCGTTTCTTTGATTACATCTAAATTTTTACCATTAAAACTTGAAAATGGAATGATTTCTTGCACATTTTGAATAGAATTGAGTTTTGCTAGTTCTGGGTATAACTTTTCAAAAGTTGTATCGTCAATTTTAGAAACCAAAATTACAACAGGAGTTTCCCCAGCACAGAATGCCTTTATCTCATCAATATCTTCTTGAAAAAATCTCTTTGTGCCATCAAGCATATACAAAATAAGGTCAATTCCTTCCAATGATTTTTGTATAGACTTTTCCATATATCTATCTAAACTATTTTTAGATTTATGAATGCCTGGCGTATCCAAAAAAATGACCTGTAAATCTTTTTGATTCAAAATACCGGTCACAATATTTCTTGTTGTTTGTGGTTTTGGTGAAACAATGCTTATTTTTTGACCTACCAATTTGTTGAGAAGTGTACTCTTTCCCACATTTGGTCTGCCCAAAATTGACACATATCCGCATCTAAAATCCATTTTAATCTCGCTTTAATCTAAATTTTGAAAGTATTTCTTCTTCTTGTGCTCTCATTATACTGCTATCTAATTTATCCACATGGTCATAACCCATGAGATGCAAAAGTCCATGCACCATCAAATATGCAACTTCTCTTGTAAAAGAATGCCCAAAACTTCCAGCTTGTTCATGTGCTCTATTCAAATTTATGACCACATCACCGATATCAACTTTTCCATTTTCTGGATTTATGTCATCCGGAAAATTTTTTTTGTTGATTTTTTTATTGAAAACATTATCAAGATTTGGAAAACTCAAAACATCGGTAACTTCGTCAATATTTCTCTCGTTCTTATTCAGTTCTTGTATTTCGTCATCATCAACAAAAGATATGCCAACTTGCAATTTTCTTGGCTTTTGCCCTACTGATTTGAATGTTTGTTTTGCCACTTTTTTTAACAATTTAAGTGTCTTTTTATCTACTTCTTGTCCTAAAAATTCTACCATAATTTCTCCTAGTAAATTTATTATAGCACATAATTTCAAAAAATTAAAATATTTTTTATTTATTTTGAATTTGTTTCAAAAATTTGTTTGAAAAATGTATATGTTAAGTCATTTTGAATTTAAGTTTATTTGCATAATACCAAAAAAAATACTTAATATATTATTATAAATATATTAATTTTGTTTGTCTTAAAAAAAATATGTGGTAAAATGTTGGTATATAGATGAGGTATTTTATGAATTCACTTAAGAAAAAATTTGTATTAATTTTAACTCTCGTGCTCTCAGTTCTTTTAGGTTCTGTGGCAGGAGTTTTGTTTAATAATTACAAAAACAAAATTTATGCAGCAGAAGCAGTTGAATTGAATGTTTCAAAAATTCAATTGTACATGCAAAATGATAAATATTTTGCTATAATACAAGATGAAGATATATTAAGGGAAATTGAAATTGATGTTGAAAATATGCAATCAAGTCCATTTTTTGATATTATCACAAAGAACAATGCACTTGATGGCATGTATATCCAAAATGACGATAAGGAAGACCCAACAAACAATATTTTCATGCTTAAAAACGCAAATTACGAAAGTATTGTTATTGATGATATATTAAAAAATGGTGTCCCTTGCAATAACGAAGAATACAAAGTAAAAGAATTTATCTTGGTGCAATTTCAACCAAAATACGATTCTGCTTCAATTTTAAGTTTAAGCATAAATGTAAAACTTAATGATTCAATCAACATAAGTCCACTTGATAAAACAGTCGCACAGCAAGCCACAGGATATTGCCAAGTTTTTGATTTGGATAATATTTATAAATTAGACACAACACAATCAAATGGTATTGGTGAAAAAATAAATGAATTTGATGCTCAGGGAAAGTACGACTTCACTTTTACATATAATTTAAGAAATAATGGTGTTGTAACAACAAACAATCAAAGTCAAATCAGTTTTTATGTTTTGGATGAAAACTATTATATTAATCCAAGTAATGAAAATCAAGCAAATCCAAGAGATAATATTTTTAACAATACAAATCAAGTAATTATAAATCAAGAAGAAAATGACGAAAAATTAATAACATATAATCATATATACAATCAAAACTTAAATGCTAACAGTCAATATACAGAACCAAGATTATATAACACTGAAAGAATAGATAAAGGTTTTTACGACGGAACATTTAATGAGACAAGCAACGCTTATCCAAGTGAAAAAAATTATTTCTATTTTTCAAACGAAAATACTGTCGACTATAATGGAAATTTAACAGAACAAACAAACCCTAATTATTTACAATATCCAACACTAAAATATGATGCGTCTAGATATAATTTAAGTTATACAAAAACCATGTATGGAATCACAACATTTATAACTACTGCGCTTGACAAAACAAACAATCAACTTATTTTATATTATGAGAATGCGTCTCAATCTTGGCAAGAAACTTTACCAACAGAAATTGATGGCAACCAATACATAGCAACTATTGAATTTAATCAAATTGGAAAATACGTAATTAGTTTTAATTTTGTGCTTAATGATACTATTATCAATTATAATGTGTCAAAAAAATTATTTATTGATACAGAAAATTGGGATTTGATACATTCTAACGAACTTTCTATTTTTGGTTATCAACTTATGCACAGCGAATATAAAAGTGCAAATGGTGAAACCGAAAAAGAAATGAAATATGTTTACTATGAAAATGATGAGCAAAAATCTGTTTATGCTGATATAACAAATCTTAATCTAAATGATGACGCAATATGGTCGACTGCTGATATCAATTTAACAAATCCATCATATCCTATAAACACTTTTGAAAATATTGCAAAAACAAATCAAGCTCCACTATTTTTTAGATATTATGCAACACTTGCTTCAAGCAAATGCTATTATTATCAAAAAGAAAACAACTTGTATGTTTACAAAAATCAATTATCTTTGACAAGCAACACAAGATTTACTAATAACGGCTTATATGTTTTGATGCTAAACTATACATATAATGATTACGAGTACTTGGAGAATTTTGAAAGTGTAAATGGTAAACAAAAAGAATTAAGTCAATTATTCATATTTGAAATTGAAAATATTGAACCAAATATAGAATTTTATGAAGATGAATACAATGAAATTGAACCAATAAAATATATAGAAGTAAAAAATATTGATGATATATTTGATATCATTGATACTCAAACAGTAAATTTTGACAAAGATTCAACGTATGAGAAGTTCCAATACTACTTTGTTTTGACCGAAGATGTAAATTATGTTGAAGGAAAAACTTATTTCTACTTTGATAGTAATGATAACTTGTTCCATTTAATAGATACAGAAAATGTAGAATTTGATGCAAATAACACTTATGAAAAAGTTGATGGGATTGAAAATGTATTTGATAAGACAAGAGATGATGCTTACGATGCCGAAAAGACATATTATAAATGGAATATAGAAAATCTTTATTACTTTGACGGAAATGGTTATGTCGCAGTTGAAGACGGCGATAACTATGATACTTTTACAACATATTACTTATTAAAAAAACAGGCTTTCAATGCAAAAAATTGCTATGAATATATTAATGATCAATATGTATTAACAGAAGATAATGAATATGACCTTTCAAAAACATATTATGAAAAATCATTATTAAAAACAGGTGGATACACAAACAAAAATGTCGAAGTCAATTGGCAAGACGCTTTATCTAGCCCATTTGATGTGAAACCAAATATCACAGTGTTTACTCAAAGCTTTGACGCTAATGCAACAGCAATAAATATAACGGATACATTTAATGTAAATGATTTCCTTAGTGGAAAAATTAAATTATCCAACAGCAGTATTTACACAATAAAAGTTGAATACGGACCTTGCACTTATGCTTATAGTGCACAATATGGTTATAGATATATCTATTCAGCATCAGTCACATACACATTTATTATAGATAAAGAAGTTATTGGAGAAGGTGAAAATGTAATTAAATTTTACAGAAATGGATTTAATGAGATTTCTAAAATAACCAATAAAAACTTTGCTTTGATTTATGGAACTATTAATGAAGGGCAAACAACAGATGAAAAAATTGTTACAACGGGTACAAAAAGAAGTGGCGCAAAAATCGATGTGTCATACACTTATCTTCCTTTTGAAAATTTACAAAACAATGAAATTGATGAAAATTTAATCAATTCATTAATCATACCTAATGGCATTGCTATTGAAAACAAAAATGAAAATATTACTTATAACTCAACAGTTGTAGATAAGATATTTGATAAAAATTCTAATATCTTGACAAGTGATGGTATATATATCTTTAATTTTGTTGACGCAGCAGGAAACACAGCGACAAAATATATGATAAAAGATTCTACTTCTCCACTACTAGTACAAAAATTAAATAATAATTACTCATATATTCCAAGCACTTCTTCAAATACTGACAATATGGTGAATATTGACACGGAAATTATTTGGGGAAATGACAAAGCAATTAAACTTAATATGAATGGACTTGCAAATTATCAAATTGCAAAAGAATTATTTGATAATAATTATCAATTATTTATAAAAGCAAGCAAAAAATATTATGTGATTGAAGCAAGTTCATTTGTTGAAGTTGATTTCAAAACAATGTTGCCAAATATAAATGAAGTTTATGAATATAATACATCTGCACATACTTATGAACTTACAGATGATGAATATTTTGAAGGAGAATATTATTTCCTTGTAAATGTTGGTACTAAAAAAATAAATAAGGGCAATGAAAATAATGAATTTGTTAATATACCAACAAAAGGTGTGACAATTTATTATATTAGTAATGGAAATTACTATGCACCAAATAATGCTTACAATCAAAATCCTGATTATAGTTATTTGATAAAAGCAAAAGATGAATTTGACAATTATTTGAATGATGAAAAAACAGGAAATGAACATTTATTCAAAATAAGATTATATGATTCTTTGGGAAATAGCTTTGAAGGACTTGTTGAAATGACTTTTGATAAAAGTCAATTAAAAGCAGAAGTTTCTGGTATGCCAGAAAAAAATAATCAAATAATAAATGAATCTTCACATTTTGAAACAAGTGGAAGTGGAATTTCAACAAGATTAAATCCGGAAGAAATTAGCAACAAAAAGACAATTGCTTTTAGTTGGATTTCTAGCGGTGAAGATTTCAGCGTTAAAAAAGTTGATTGTGAATTCTATCCACTTACATTTGAAATAATGGATTCAAATGGTATTCTTAACACAAACTATCCATATAGTGCAAACTACTCTAACAAATTTAATTTGATGCTTAATACAACAAAAGAAATAGATACTTCAACAATGAATGGCGAATTGGTGGAAACTGAGAGAACCAAAACAGGATTGATTAATCTTGTTCAAGATTCAAGATACGGCGAACAAGCATCTGTTCCGGGAATGTATAAAATCACTAGAATTTATGAAAATGATGAATCAAAAGACTATATTTTCTACATTGACAGAAACAATATAATTTCTTATGATGAAAACATGCCAAACAATTATATAGGTCAAGGCATTA
>CADBPU010000082.1 GCA_902796635.1 uncultured Eubacteriales bacterium
TCAAAGTGAGTTTCACCGTCAATATTATTTAATATTGATTGTTCTTCAAAAGATAATTGCAGATTTTTTATAACTGGATTATATTTATTTCTTAACTGTAAATCATCCAAAATATCATCAGGAGAAAGCACAATTGCACCTTGACATGCTTTTATTATTGCATTTGTGCCAGAACTAGCAAAACTTGTAATTTCGCCCGGGATTACATACAAATTGACGCCATAATCAAGGCAATAATTTTTTGTATGCATAGTTCCACTTTTAAGTGATGCTTCTGTTATCAAAACACCCTTTGAAAGACCTGCAATAATTCTGTTCCTTATTGGAAAATGCCATTGAGATGACTCAACATTTGGAGCATATTCTGTTATAACAAGACCTCTTTGCTCAATTTCTCTTTCAAGTTCAAAATTTCTTTTTGGATAAATGTTATCAAAGCCACCACCAAGCACTGCAATAGTTTTGCCACCAACATCCAAAGCACCTTTGTGTGCAATGCTGTCAACTCCGTCAGCAAGTCCACTTACGATGGTCAGTCCATTTGATGCAAGTGCTTTTGCAAATTTTTCTGTGATATTTCTGCCATAAATAGTTGGTTTTCTTGTCCCCACAATACCAATACTAACTGAACTCAGCAAAGAAATATCGCCCTTGCAATACAAAATTATTGGTTTGTCTGGAAAATTGAAAAAGTTTTGCGGATAATCAACACTTAGATAAGTAATAACTTTAATTCCCTTGCTATCCAAACTCAAAATATGTGTATTCAAATATTGTTCATCAAGTGCATAACACATTTTGTAAAACTGCTCTTTTGACAAAAGATTAGAAAGCAAATTGTATGATTTTGAAAACTCTGCAAATATGTCTTTTGGGTTATCAAAAATGGCAAGAATTTCTTCTTGCTTTTTGGTTGTCAAAAAATCAAATAAGTCAATCCATATTATTGCTTTTTCATCTTTATTATACATTTTTTATCACCATAATTATTGTTTGCATAGTACTTAAAATTGTCAGTATTTACTAACTATTTTCACTTTGCATAGTAGTTTTATTGCCAATATTTTCTGTCTAAACTTCTATAATTTATTGCTTCAATCAAATGCTCTAATTTTATATTTTCGCTACCATCAAGGTCGGCAATAGTTCGTGCAACTTTTAGTATTCTGTCATGTGCTCTTGCAGTCAAATTTAACTTTTTGAACGCTTCTTCAAGCACATGTTCGGCATCACTAGAAAGTTTGCAATATTTTTTTACAAGTGCAGAGTTCATAGCAGCATTGTTATGTATTTTGGTGCCCTTAAACCTTTGTGTTTGAGCGTTTCTCGCTCTTGCCACTCTTTCCTTGATGCTTGCTGAAGATTCTTCTAATTGGTCGCTTTTTAAGTCGCTATACTCTATTGCGTCAACTTCAATCTGCAGATCTATTCTATCCATGAGTGGTCCACTTAATTTATTCAAGTAGTTGTGTATCTGCATAGGTGTGCATTTGCACTCATGAAGTTTGCTTCCATAGTAGCCACAAGGACATGGGTTCATGCTTGCAACAAGTGCAAAATCTGCCGGATATTCAACAGTTTGAGCAATTCTGCTGACAGTTATAACTCTATCTTCTAGTGGTTGTCTTAAAGTTTCTATTAATGTTCTTGGATATTCTGGCGTTTCGTCCAAAAATAACACTCCATTGTGTGCCAAACTCACTTCTCCCGGTCTACTTGTTCTGCCACCACCAACCATTGTTATGGTTGTTGTTGTGTGATGTGGTGCCCTAAATGGTCTTGTGAGAACTATTCCTTGCTTACTGTCCAATGTGCCTGCTACACTGTGTATTTTTGTGACTTCTAGTGCTTCTTCAAATGTCATGTCTGGGAGTATGCTAGGAAAACTTTTTGCAAGCATAGTTTTTCCACTGCCCGGTGGGCCAATCAAAATAACGTTATGTCCACCAGCGGCAGCAATTTCCATTGCTCTTTTGGCTGTTTTTTGACCTTTTATATAACAAAAATCGTTTGGAACTATTGCAGTTTTGACTTTATCTTCATAACTTGAAGTTGTCAGTGGTTCAAGTTTAATATTGCCACTCAAAAAGTCTGCTGCTTCAGTTAAAGATTGCACTGCATATATTTCAAGTCCTGCAATAAAACTTGCTTCCATTTTGTTTTCAGTTGGAATTATTATTTTTTTGAATCCATGTTCTCTTGCACTTATCAGCATTGGCAAAATGCCATTTACTTTTCTAACATCGCCATTGAGCGATAATTCGCCAAGAATTATAAAATCATTTGTTGAATTTGCTGGAATTTGACTTGTTGCGCTTAAAAGACCAAGTGCAATAGGCAAATCATACATTGGGCCTTCTTTTCTTGTGTCTGCTGGTGCCAAATTTACAGTTATTCTATACAAAGGATATTCAAAACCACTATTTTTTAAGGCAGACATAATTCTATCTTTGCCTTCTTTTATACTTGCGTCAGGAAGTCCAACAACATTATAGCCCGGGAGTCCATTATTCAAATCAATTTCAACATCAATAGGATATCCTTCTATTCCTACAAGTCCAAAACTTTTTAATCTGCTTAACATAAAACCTCGACTTTTATTTTAGCACAAAAAATAAAAATGCCAAAACTAATTGGCATTAAAATCATATTTAATAAATAAAAATGACTTAGTTTTACTAAGTCATAATTATATTATTCATTTGTTTCGTTTTCAGAAACTTCTTGTTCTGCAGAAATAACTTCACCTGTTGGCAAAATCATGTCTTTGCCTGTTTTGTTTTCAGGAATTCTTGCAGATTTACCTTTTCTATCACGGAGATAGTAAAGTTTTGCTCTTCTAACTTTTCCATGTCTAAGCACTTCTACTCTATCAATTCTTGGGCTGTGAAGTGGGAATGTTCTTTCAACACCAACGCCATAAGAAATTCTTCTAACAGTAAAAGATTCTCTAATGCTACCATTTCTTTTTGCAATAACAATACCTTCGTATGCTTGAAGTCTTTCTTTTCCGCCTTCAACAACTTTTACATAAACTTTTACGGTATCGCCAACACTGAATGCTGGAGCATCTTTTTTAAGGTTTTCTCTTTCAATTTCTTCAATTAAATTCATGATTTCCTCCTAAAAAAGTATTTGTGAATAAGTGTTCTTGCACCGTATGTATTGGACCACTCATAAATCACCTGTGGTATTTTATCACATTAAAATTATATAATCAAGTGAAATTTGAAATTTTTTGAAATATTTATTATTATACTAAAAACAATTTTCAATATGCGTTATTGTATCGCCAAGAATTTCTACACAATCAAATCTAACCTGTTTGTTTGTCAATTTTTTTGCAACAAGATACTGCAAAGCAACTTTTCTTATTTTGTTTTGTTTGTATGGAGTTATTGCTTCTCTTGGCATGCCAAATCTTTTTGTTTGTCTATTTTTTACTTCAACAAAAACTATGATATCGTTTTTTGTTGCGATAATATCAATTTCTCCAATTTTTGTTGTGTAGTTTTGTTCAAGAATTTTATATCCCTTTTCAGTCAAATATTGCTTTGCAAGAGTTTCTCCTTGAACACCCAAGACGTGGTTTAGTGCTTTCATATTTTTTTCCTTATTTTTTGAAAATTTACAGAAAAATTGCGTATTTTTACTGTTTTTTTATGTTTTTTTACTATTTTTTATTAAATTTTAACAAAATTTTTTATAAATGATTTTCTATGTATTTTGCAAGGACCAAACTTTTTCAAAAGTTCAATATGCTCTTTTGTGCCATAACCCTTGTGTTTTGCAAAGTGATATTCTGGATATTCAGCATCAAGTTTTTGCATCAGTTTGTCCCTATAAACTTTTGCGAGAATTGAAGCAGCAGCGATTGAATAACTTGTTGCATCACCCTTGATTATTGCAATTTGCTGAACATCACTATCTATATTTTTTACTGCATCGACAAGTGTAAGATTTGGCTTTTGTGATAGGCCTTCAATTGCTTTTTTCATGCCTAGTTTTGTGGCTTCTAAAATATTGATTTCATCAATAGTTTTTTCATCAATTTCTTGAATAGAATAACAAATTGCGGTTTTTTTGATTTGCTCAAAGAGTTCTTCTCTTTGTTTTTCACTCAATTTTTTGCTGTCATTTATTCCCATAATTATTTTGTCATTATCAAGTGGCATAATGCAACTTGCAACCACAACTGGTCCACAAAGTGGTCCCCTGCCTGCTTCATCTATTCCACAAAAAATGTTATATTGCTTTGCAATATTTCTGTCATATTCAACAAGTTTTAGTGTTGTTTCAATCTTATTTGATTTCATTAAGATTCCTTTTTTGATTTTTGCAAATTTGTATTCTATAATCAAAAAGATAACATAAGTGCGGTAATAAACATCGGCTGTTCGGTAGATAGCCAAGATTACTAATCCAATGTAATTTTTCCTAGTCTACCCTTTCTAAAATCGTCCAGAATTCCAATAGCACCACGCTCGTAATCAATTTCGTTGCCTTTTGAAATAAAGCCACGCTTTTTGCAGATTTCTTCAAAAATTGCCAGATTTGTTTTTCCATCAGTTTTAATATTGTATCGATTTTCAAGCAAACTTGCGTCAAGTTTTTTGATATCTCCAACAAATTCAAGTCCAAGTGTTGCGATGTCTAATATTTCATTTTTGATCGAGCCAATATATGCAAGTCGTGTGCCAACAACTTCGTTGTCTATGTCTGGCCAAAGAGTGCCAGGGGTGTCAAGCAAATTTATATTATCATCAATAGCCACCCACTGTTTGCCACGTGTGACACCTGGTTTGTCGCCAGTTATTGCTTTGCCTTTGCTTGCAAGATTGTTGATAAGTGTGCTTTTGCCGCTATTTGGCACACCAATCACCATTGCACGAAAAGGTATATTTAGACCCTTTCTCTTATTCCAATCTGCTTTTTTAGAAAGCATAGTTTTCATAAGAGTTTTTATGACTTTTGCACTGCCTGAAACTGTGCTGTTGAGTTTTATGCAAACAGAATTTTCTTTTTGTGAAAAATATTGTTGCCAATAGTTTGTTCTATCTTCATTTGATAAATCACATTTGCTTAAAACATATATAACTGGTCTTTTGCTAGAAATTTTATCAAAACTTGGATTAAGACATGAAAAAGGTGCTCTGCTATCGAGAACATAAATTATAAGGTCTACATTTTTAAGTTCTTTTCCCATAACATCCAAAGCACTTTTCATGTGCCCCGGAAACCAATTTATTTTCATATAATCTCCTATTTTTCTAAAAACAATAGAAAAATACCGTATTTTTTGCTTATTTTTTGCTATTTTTTAATGATTTTTGATATTTTCTATACAAATCAGGTCTACGTTTTCTTGTTAATTTCAAACTTTCTTGATGTTGCCAGTTGGCAATTTCCTGATGATTTCCACCAAACAAAATTTCTGGAACAACAAGCCCATTATAAGCTCTTGGCTTTGTGTATTGTGGATATTCTAGTAGCCCATTTGAAAAACTTTCTTCTTCTGTACTACCCTCGCTCAATACTCCTTCAACATATCTTGCAACTGCATCACATAGCACCATTGCAGGCAGTTCTCCACCCGTCAAAACATAGTCTCCTATACTTATTTCTTGCATATCAAAATGGTCAATAACTCTTTGATCAATGCCTTCATAATGCCCACAAACAATAATTAGGTGTTCAAGTTTTGCAAGGTTTGTGACAATTTTTTGCTCCAATCTTTCGCCCTTTGGTGACATATATATGATTTGACACAAATCTTTGTTTTGTTTTTCTTCTTCTGTCAAAATGCTGTTTATGGCATCAAAAAGTGGCTGGCAAGTCATAACCATACCCGCACCACCACCAAAAGGTGTGTCGTCAACTTTTTTGTGCTTGTCTTTGCTGAAATCTCTTATATTTATATAATTGATTTCAAGCAATTTATTTTTTACTGCTCTTTCCAATATGCTGTTATTTATTGCATCAAACATTTCAAGAAAAAGTGTTAAGATATCAATTTTCATGCTATTCTACCAAACCTTCATAAAAATGCTCTGTTATTTCAATTTTTTTGTTTTTTATATCAATATTTTTGATAAAATCACTCACAAAAGGGATTCTTGCTTCTTTTGCATTAACATCCAAAACAAAGATATCTGTTGCACCAAAATTTTCAACATCAACAAGTGTTGCAATATAGTCATCTTTGCTATATAATTTGCAACCAATCAAATCTTCAACCAAAAACTCACCTTCTTCCAAATCATGTTTTGGTGTATCCGTGATATAAATTTTTTTGTTTTTGAATTTTGTAACTTGATTTATGTCATCATAGCCCTTTATCTTCAATTTTATAAATTGATCTTTTTTGATGACAATTTTTTCAACCAAAAATTTCTCATCAAAGCCATCAATGAAAAATTCTTTGAGATTTTCAAACTTTTGATATTCTTTATTTTCTGCCAAAACTTTAAGTTCTCCACGCAGTCCAAACGTGTTGACAATTTTGCCAATAACTTGATTTTCCATGCAATTATTTTAACATAAATAAAATTATATGAAAACAAAAAAAGCAGAATTTATTCTGCTTCATCAAATTTTACGAAATATCTTTTACCAGTTCCTGCTGATGCAGTTTTTACAATGGCACGGATTGATTCTGCAATCTTTCCATGTTTGCCGATAACTTTTCCCATATCTTCTTTTGCAACTTTTACTGTTATTACGGTTTCTTTTTCTGATTCCTGAGAAGATATTTGAAGTGCATCTTGGTTTGATACAAGTTTTTCAACAATATATTTTACTATCTCTTCCATAAAATCACCTATTACTTTTTAATAACGCCTGTTTTTGCAAGCAAGTCTCTAACTGTGTCTGATGGTTGAGCACCTTTTTTAAGCCATTCTTGTGCTTTTTCTGTGTCAAGGCGAAC
The DNA here is from genome assembly GCA_902796635.1 of uncultured Eubacteriales bacterium. Classification (GTDB taxonomy): domain Bacteria; phylum Bacillota; class Clostridia; order Christensenellales; family UBA1242; genus UBA9845. The sequence goes on from CADBPU010000082.1 coordinate 6,929, forward strand.
TTGATCTTCTGCTTTGAGTGGTTCGTATGTTCCAACGATATCAATAAATCTGCCATCTCTTGCTCTTCTTGAATCTGCTACTACTACTCTGTAGCTTGGGTTCTTTTTTGCACCAGTTCTTGTTAATCTCATAACTACTGCCATGTTTTTTATCCTCCATAAATTTGTTTTTTATATATAAATTTTTTCTTTTGAAAAAACTTATCCAATATTAAAAGGCATTTTGCCAAAACCTTTACGGTTTTTCATTTGTTTCATTAATTCTTTTGTTTGTTCAAATTGCTTTATTAGTTGATTGACTTCCTGAATTGTCACACCAGCGCCCTTTGCAATACGCTGTCTGTTTGATGATTTGATCAATTCTGGATTTATCCTTTCTTTTGCTGTCATACTTTGAATGATTGCTTTGTTCTTTAAGAGTTGTTTTTCGTCAATCTGCACATTTTTTAGTGCACCCATGCCTGGAAGCATGCCAAGTATGTTTTGAAGTCCGCCCATCTTTTTCATGTTTTCAAGTTGACTTAAATAATCATCAAAAGTGAATGAGTTTTCCCTAAACTTCTTTTCTAACTTTTCCGCTTCTTCTCTTGAAACTGCTTGCTCTGCCTTTTCAATCAAAGTCAAAACATCGCCCATTCCAAGAATTCTGCTTGCCATTCTATCTGGATAAAATGGCTCCAAATCGTTCATTTTTTCGCCAATTCCACAAAATTTGATTGGCTTTTTTACAACATAACTAATTGAAAGTGCCGCACCACCACGAGTGTCTCCATCAAGTTTTGTCAAAATTACACCAGTTATATCAAGCTCATTATTAAATGTTTCGCTTACATTCACTGCTTCTTGACCCGTCATACTATCAACTGTCAAAAGTATCTCTGTTGGATTGACAACTTTTTTGATTTCTTTAAGCTCATTCATCAATTCTTCATTGATTTGAAGACGTCCGGCTGTGTCTATAATCACAGTGTCATATCCATATTGCTTTGCATATTCTACTGCTTCCTTGCTTGTTTTTGCTGGATTTTGTGTACCTTTTTTGAAAACAGGAATATTCACAGATTTGCCGACAATTTCAAGTTGTTCTATTGCAGCAGGTCTATAGATATCACAAGCAACAAGTATTGGTTTTTTGCCTTGTTTTCTTAAACTTAAAGCAAGTTTTCCGCACATTGTGGTTTTTCCTGCACCTTGAAGTCCACACATAAGTATTATTGTTGGTGGATTTGGGCTAACTGCAAGTTTTGCATTTGTGCCACCCATAATTGCAGTGAGTTCTTCATTTACAATTTTGATAACTTGCTGACCAGGTGTCAAACTTTTGAGAACTCTTTCACCCACTGCTTTTTCAGTGATTGAATTAACAAGTTGTTTTACAACCAAATAGTTTACATCAGCTTCAAGCAAGGCAACTCTGACTTCTCTCATGGCTTCTTTGATATCGCCTTCAGTCAGTTTTCCACGTTTTGTGAGCTTTGCAAAAACATTTGATATCTTTTCACTTAAACTTGAAAATAACCCCATAATTCTCCTTTTTACTCTTTCCAAACATCCAAAATTTTTGATAGTTGTTTTTTGTTTATATTGTCCCCAAAACTTTCAGCCAAATCTTTTTGAGCAAGATACTTTTTAAGCATACCCAATTTTTTTTCATAATTTTCAAGTTTGTTTGATGCTTTTTTTATAGTATCCAAAACTGCTTGTCTGGTTATGCCAATATTTTGAGATATTTCAGTTAGTTGTAAATTATAGTTCAAATAACTATCTAAAACTTTTTGTTGATTTTCTGTGAGTAATGACCCATAAAAATCATTCAGTAAACATAATCTTACACTTTCATCTAAAATCATAATATAAGTAAAGCATTTTTGCTTTACACGACTATTATATACTATAAAAAATATATTGTCAACACTATTATCAATTATTTTTCATTTTTATAATTAAAAATTCTTATGCATAATTATGCAATTATTTTAATAAATATTATTTTATTTTTATTTTTATTCATATTTATGCATATTTTTTGATAATTATAAAAATTATTTTATATTTATGCAAAATTTATGCATATTTTGAAATAAAAAAACACACTGGAATAAATCCAATGTGTTTAATTTTACTTTGCATATTCTATTGAACGAGATTCTCTAATTACATTTACTTTTATCTGTCCTGGATATTGCATTGATTCTTCAATTTTCTTTGCAATTTCTTTTGCAAGGAACAATGCGTCATCGTCACTGATTTCTTCTGGCTTTACCATTACTCTAATTTCACGACCTGCTTGAAGTGCATAGCACTTTTCAACGCCTTTGAAGCTATTTGCAATATTTTCAAGGTCAGTAAGTCTTTTGATGTAGTTTTCTAAGCTCTCTCTTCTTGCACCTGGTCTTGCTGCAGAAATTGCATCTGCCGCTTGAACAAGCATTGCTTCTACACTGTGATATTCAACACCGCCATGATGCGCTTCTATGCAATGAACAACGGCTTCACTTTCGCCATATTTCTTTGCAAGGTCAACACCAATAGAAACGTGTGTTCCTTCTGTTTCTTGGTCTAATGCTTTTCCAATGTCATGAAGTAGTCCACCACGCTTTGCAACTTTAACGTCAGCACCAATTTCTGTTGCCATAAGTCCAGCTAGATATGATACTTCCAAGCAATGTTTCAAAACACTTTGACCATAACTTGTTCTAAATTTTAGACGTCCTAAAACTTTTACAAGTTCTGGGTGCAAAGATTGAATACCTGCATCAAATACAGCATTTTCTCCTGCTTCTTTGATTTGTTGTTCAATATCTTTTGTGACTTTTTCAACCATTTCTTCAATTCTTGTTGGATGTATACGTCCGTCAAGCATGAGTTTTTCAAGAGTCACTCTTGCAATTTCACGTCTAACAGGATCAAAACCAGAAAGAACAATTGCACCTGGCGTGTCATCAATAATGACATCAATGCCTGTTGCTTGTTCTATGGCACGAATATTTCTACCTTCACGTCCAATGATACGACCTTTCATCTCATCATTTGGAAGGTTGACGGTTGAAACTGTGACTTCTCCTGTTTGGTCTGATGCGCAACGTTGAATTGCTTGTGTTATGATGTTTCTTGCCTTCTTTTCGGCTTCATCTTTTGCTTTTTCTTCAATATTTCTTACGAGAATTGCTGCATCTTTTTTTGCATCTTCTTCATAAGTTTGAATTAAAAGTTTTTTTGCATCATCTCTTGTCATACCAGCAACTTCTTCAAGTTTTTTGCTGATATTTTCTTGAGTTTCGAGTTCTTTTTGTTTCAAAGCTTCAATTTCTTTTTTCTTTTCTTCTATCTGTTGTTTTCCAACTTCAAGAGAATTTTGCTTTGCATCTAATTGCTCTTCTTTTTTGTTCAAATAATCTTCTCTTTGAGTGAGTCTGTCTTCAAGTCTTTGAGCATCGGCTCTTCTTTGCTTGAGTTCTTCTTCAGCTTCAGTTTTGAGTTTATGAACTTCTTCCTGTGCTTCCAAAATAGTTTCTTTTTTGGCTGTTTTGGCTTCTGCATATGCTTCTTCAAGTATTTTTGAAGCTGTGGTTCTTGCTTTGCCAAGTTTGTTCATGAGTACCTTTTTATCCACAAAATACCCGCAAACAATACCTCCAGCAAGTGCAACAACCATAAAAATAATGCCAAGCCAAACAGGAATATCCAAGAGCATTCCCATATTGCCTACCATAAATTTCTCCTTATTAAATTTTTATTGTGCACTTGGTTAAATAACCAAATATATATAAAAATGCTATAAATACAATTCTATACATTAATATGATAAAATTATTTTTACAATTTGTCAAATGATTGATATAAATATATTAGATTATTTTGTAAGAATAAACATAAAAAAAATGTAATCTGTAGATTACACTTTTTAATTTATAA
>CADBPU010000083.1 GCA_902796635.1 uncultured Eubacteriales bacterium
ATGGGAAAAATTATTGGTATTGACCTTGGAACAACAAACAGCTGTGTTGCTTTTATGGAAGGTAGTCAACCAACTGTTATTACAAATTCAGAAGGAGGCAGAACAACACCAAGCGTTGTTGCAGTCACAAAAACAGGCGAAAGACTTGTTGGTATGGTTGCAAAACGTCAAGCAGTTGCAAACGCACACAACACAGTTCAATCAATCAAAAGAAAGATGGGTACTGATGAAAAAACAACTTTGGGAGATAAGTCATATTCTCCACAAGAAATTTCTGCAATGATTTTGCAAAAACTTAAAGCAGATGCTGAAAGCTATCTTGGCTCTCCAGTCACTCAAGCAGTAATCACAGTTCCTGCTTACTTTAATGACGCACAAAGACAAGCAACAAAAGATGCTGGAAAGATTGCTGGACTTGAAGTTTTGAGAATAATCAACGAGCCAACTGCCGCAGCACTTTCATATGGCCTTGACAAAGCAGAAAATAGAAATCAAAAAATCTTGGTTTATGACCTTGGTGGTGGTACATTTGATGTATCAATTTTGGAAATTGGCGATGGTGTTTTTGAAGTTCTTTCAACAAACGGAAACACACATCTTGGTGGAGATGATTTTGATAATGCAATCATCAACTTGCTTGTTCAAGATTTCAAAGCAAAAGAAGGTATTGATTTATCTGGCGACAAAATGGCAATGCAAAGACTTAAAGAAGCCGCAGAAAAAGCAAAAATTGACCTTTCTGCAAGCATAACAACAAACATCAACTTGCCATTTATCACAGCAGATCAAACAGGTCCAAAACACTTGGAATACGAACTTACTCGTGCAAAATTTGAATCCCTTATTGATGACTATATCAAAGAGAGTTTGAATAAATGTGAAGCTGCTCTTAATGATGCAAAACTTACAAAAAATCAAATAGACAAAGTTATTTTGGTCGGTGGTTCAAGCCGTATCCCAGCAGTTCAAGATGCACTCAAAAACTTTATGGGCAAAGAGCCATTCAAAGGCATCAATCCAGATGAGTGTGTCGCAATTGGTGCAGCAATTCAAGGTGGAGTTTTGGCAGGAGATGTTAAGGACGTATTGCTCCTTGACGTAACACCACTTTCACTTGGTATTGAAACACTTGGCGGAGTTTGCACAAAACTTATTGCAAGAAACACAACAATTCCAACAAAAAAGAGTCAAATTTTCTCAACAGCAACAGACAATCAACCTGGTGTTGACATTCATGTTTTGCAAGGCGAAAGAGAATTTGCAAAAGATAACAAGACTCTTGGAAGATTTAGCTTGAATGATATTCCACCAGCACCAAGGGGAGTTCCACAAATTGAAGTCACATTTGATATTGACGCAAATGGTATCGTTCACGTTTCTGCAAAAGACCTTGGCACAAACAAAGAGCAAAGCATCACAATCACTGCAAGCAGCAATTTGAGCGAAGCTGATATTCAAAAAGCAGTTGATGAAGCAAAGCAATTTGAAGAAGAAGACAAAAAGAGAAAAGAACTTGTAGACACAAAAAATCAAGCAGACGCATTTGTTTTGAGTTTGGAAAAAATGATGAAAGATGCAGGCGACAAACTTACAGAAGATGACAAGACAAAACTAAACAACGCTATTGAAGAAGCAAAGAAAGACTTTGCAAGTGATGATCTTGAAACTGTTAAAAAAGCACTTGAAAAATTGCAAACAGAAAGTCAAGAAGTTGTCACAAAATTATATCAAAATGCTGGTGCAGGTGCACAAGGTACAACTGGTGCAGAAGGTGCAACAGGTGCGAATTCAAATGGTGGCGATGACACAGTTCATGTTAATCCAGATGATGTAAAAGTTGACTAATTTCACATCAATTAAAACTTTTGTATTTAATTAATAAAAACAACAAAATAATACTATAAGGAGTTATTGTAGTAGCAATTTTGCTCAAAATTCTAGATAGTTTTTGAAAAACCGAATGCCACTTGGGTATTTCCATGTGGCATTATAGGTTTTGCAGAAAATATATTTTGACAAAAGTGTGGCTATTAGTGTCGCCTATAGGCGATTTATGATTATGGCAAAAAATTATTATGACATTTTGGGGGTAGATAAAAGTGCATCGCAAACTGATATAAAGTCTGCGTATTTTAAGCTTGCCAAAAAATATCATCCTGATGTCAACAAAGACCCCGAAGCAGTTGGAAAGTTTAAGGAAATAAATGAAGCGTATGCTTGTTTGAGCGATGAGCAAAAGCGTAAAAATTATGACCAATTTGGCAATGCAGAAGGCAACCCATTTGCAAATGCAGGTGGGGCTGGTGGCAATGCTGGTGGATTTGATTTTGGCAATTTTGGCGGATTTGGTGGTTTTGATTTTGAAGATATTTTCAGTAGTTTTGGCTTTGGATCTGGCAGTTCTTCAAGACAAAACAGCAGGGTTGGTAGCAACATTGCTTTGAGACTTAATCTCACATTTGAAGAAGCAGCACTTGGTGTCACCAAAACATTTACTTTTAATAGAACTGAAAAGTGCGAAAAGTGTAATGGCACAGGTGCAGAAGG
>CADBPU010000084.1 GCA_902796635.1 uncultured Eubacteriales bacterium
TGTTTTTTTCAAAATTTTGTAATATTTTTTTACTAGACCATCTTTTCCTTGCATGGCAAGAATTTCAATTGGCATTGCAAAATCTTGCATGCTGGCATAAAGTCTAATACTTTTTTTTGCAACCATTTTTAATTTTAAGTAAAGTTCAAATGGTTCATTTACAACTTGATAATTTTCAATTTGTAAAAGTTTTTTTTCAAACTTTTTTATTATATTTTTACTATCATACAAATAGCAAACAGAGAGAAGTGGGAATCTACCAAAAGATATGTTTAGATTTTTTTCGTCTTTTGTAAACACACAAAAAGAAGTCAAGTCATCATTCTTGACCACTTCAAAAAGTTGTTTTGCTTCTTCTTGTGTCATACTCTCCTCACTTTTTTGTTTTTACGCCCCTTTCCTTCGCCCACGCATCTATTAAATCAAAAATATATTGCTCGTTGACATCTTTTTTTTCTGTTATGTTTTTTAATAACTGATTTGTATTATTATAACTTTCAACAAGTTCAGCAATATTTGATTTTTCATCTAGCAAAGTTTCAAGCACACTTTCACTTTTATCTTTAATACTACTAATTTTTTCATCATTATTTTTTAATGAAACAGCAATATCTCTGTTGATATATTCATTTATTTTTTGAACATTTGTGTTATATGCTTCAAGATTTTTTTCCAAATCCTTCAAGTTATACATCTTTTTCTTTTGTTCTACGATTGCATCAAGTTTTTCAATTTGTTCGTTTGCTCTTTTTTCAATTTCATCAATTTTGTTTATTTTATTTTCAATTCCATCAAAAATTTGTATCAAATTTTGCATTTTTTCATTAAATTTATCAGTTTTTTGCTTAAAAGCATCAATTTGAGAAGATAAATCCTTTGATTTTTCAAACTGCTTTGAAAGGTCAGCATAAATTGCATCCAACTTTTTTTGGATGTTGCCATCAAAAGATGTGCTCAGTTGCTGGATATCTGCTCTCATACTTTCATAGGTGTCTGCAAAACTTCTCAAATTTTGCTCTATTGGAGTAAAAAGATTTCTATATTCCACAAAAGCGTCAATAAGTTCTTTTACTTTTACTTCATTTTCCATTTTTATTACCTCTCAAATTTTTCAATTTGCTATTAATATACTTTTGATTTTGTTTAGCGTTGTTCATATCATTTTTAATAGTTTCCAAAATAAAATCTTGTGCAACGTCATTATCTTTCATATCAACAAAATATTTAACTATTTCATAATTCAGGTTTGATTGGTCTTGTCCACTTACGGCATCCATGAATTCAATTAATATTTTATCGTTTGACAACGTAAACTGTTTTTTTGCTTCATCTAGAAGTCCTGCTTGCCAAAACTTTATTCCCGCATCGCGATACTTTCCTTGGCTGACATATTTTTCAAAAATATCAATTTTTATAAGTTGATTTTTTCTTACAATATCATCAATAATTTTGTCAGCAGCAAATCTAGCATTGTCAAATTGTTCAAGTTTGATAAAATCTGAAATTCTATCAAGATATTCTTGTTGCGTAAATTCCACTTTACCAACAGTGTTCAAAAGGCATTCAACAAATTTTTGTTTTGTTTTTATTTCAAATTCTTTTTCAAAAAATTTTGAAAATAATTCAAGGTTTTTATCTTCAATTACAAACAAATTTTGTTTTGCTCTTGAAAGTCCAACATAAAAAACATTGAAATAATATCTAAAAACAGAGTTTTCGTCAGCGGTTTTTCTGTTCAAAATCATTCTGCCTAGTTGTTGCCATTTTTCGTTATTATCACTAAGTAAATTATACAGCAAAACCGAATCTCTTTCAAGTCCTTTGATTTCGGCAACAGTCAAAATTTCTTGATTTTTTAATAATTCCCTTAATTCCTTTTTCTTTTGCTCGGTTGCTACAACAATGGTGAACGTGTCAAACTTGTTTTTTGCAACATCTTTAATTGTTCCACTTTCTTTACAAAAAACTGCTTTTGTTTTTGTAACTGTTTCAACTCCAACACCTGTTGTCACAAAATTATGAGTTCCAAAAGTTCTAACATTAATTTTTTCTAATTCATCAATAACGTCCTGTATCTTTTTAGTATTTCTATAATTGTTTTTCAATTCAGCAACCGAAATTATATCTTTTTCATATAAAAGATTTTTCAAATAACTAAAACTAAAATATGAGGGGTTTATCATTTGCAATGCATCACCTGTGCAAAATAGTTTTAATGAAATTTCCTTGAATAATTTTAATGTAATTTGTGAAAAATCCTGTACCTCGTCTGCAATGATTAGCGAATATCGTGGTATATGTGTTATGTCTTTTGACATTTCCCAACTTGCAAGATTATTATTTGTCATGTTATTTTCATGTAAATATTTTTCATAATCTTTTGCAAGGTTATATATTATTTCACATTCTTGTTTTGAAAAACTATTCTTTCTTAGTTCTACAAACTCATCTTGCGTTATGCGTCTGTCATCTTTGCAAAATCCAAAGACAATACCAAAGATTTCTTTGTATATGATTTCATTTGACAAATGTTTTAGTTTTGATAATTGATTTTCAATATTGTAATTTTTTATGTTTGGCAAATAAATCTTTGAAAAATGATTTTCGTCAGCAAATTGCTTCTGTGAGTAGTATTTTGTATATAAATCTGCAATTAAAAAATAATCTACATTGCTTTCAAAAAAGCAAACAATTTTTTCTAGTTTATTGTATACGTCTTCATCGTTTGCAAACAAAAATACTCCCAAATAGTTTTCTATCGCGGTTTTTTTGTCGTCAGTCAAAAATAGTACCTTGTTTTCTTTTAACTTTTTCAAAAACTCAACAACATTATTTTTGAAAGCTTCTATTTTAAGTTTTGTATCTGTCAATAGACCACGAGAAAAAGTTGTGTATAAAACTTTTCCACCATAATTTTTTAATGCACACCAAACAAGTTTTTCAATGCACACGTTTGTTTTGCCACTACCTGCCACACCTTGAACAATAACATTTTTGTCTGCTAATTTAATTAGTTCTAACTGCTCATTTGAAAGCAAAGGAAAATTTATGCCATGCGTATCAAAAAGTCTATACTTTTTTTTGCAATTTTCTTCCAAATTTACTGATGAATATAAATTGACCTTGAATTTACTTTTTTTTAATAAATAACTTTTTATTCTAGTATCATTTTGTCTAATTTGATAATCGTTGTTCAAATATTTAACAAAAATTATTTCAGTTGCACTATGTATGCCATGATTTGGATTAATTTTTACTAAAAAGCAAAATGCTTTATCTTCCGTTTCTATCTTAAAAAATTGTTTATTATTCAAATATTTTTCTAAATTATCAAAATTCTTTGCAATTGATTCTGCTATTTTAGACACAAAAAAGTCCACATTTATGATGTGCTTTGTTTCGTTCAAAAAGTTATCCGTTTTACTGAAAATAAATTGATTTGATAAAACAATGATATCAGTATCAACGTCAATGGACTTTATATACGTGCTCACTTTTTCTCCTTTTATAATTTATTGCCGTCAACAAAATCTTGCAAACTTATATTTTGTTTTGTTGAAACATTTGTAATGGTCATATTATTATAGTCATATTTTTTAACTACGGATTTATTTGTATATTTCTTTTTTGATTTTTGCAATTCCTTTTCATAATTATTATCAAAGTATTTATTCACTTTTTCACGCAAGTTTACATACGCCCTTTGCCTATTTTGAAATTGACTTCTTTCGTCTTGACAAGTGACAACAATATTTGTTGGCAAATGTGTCATACGTATTGCGGTAGAAACTTTGTTTACATTTTGTCCGCCTGCTCCATTAGACCTATAAACATCTATTTTTATATCTTTATCGTCAAAAGAAGCAACGCTTTTAGAAATAGTTGGGTACACAAGCACAAAAACGGAGCACCCATCTGTGTTGTGATATCCATTTTCTCCTACAAATTGCTTAAAACAATTTTTGCCAATTACTTCAAGTTTATAGCAGTTTTCACTTTGATTTGACTTGGCAATCTCATATTGATTTTTATTGCAATAATTTTGATAACCTGACAAGATATCTAATGATAATTTATTTGATTGATTTGATGGGTGTATTATCTCTATTGTTGCTTTTTCAGTTTCTGCATCTAACATTAAAACCGATTTTGTCAATTCTTCAATCATAATTTTTATGTCTCTATCAAGTTCTAGAAAATCATTATTCTTAATGCTCAAAATACTTTTGGTTTCATTATATTTTTTAAGTAGTGCCAAGTAATTTTCGTATTGAGTTTTTATAGGGGCTATTTCTTTCATCCTTTTTTCAAGACGCCGTGAAAGTGCAGTGTCCATCATGACTTCTTCAAGACATAAATCATTAGCACATTGCTCGTATTCTTTTATCAAAACATCTATTCTTTTGGAGATATTATCATCAATTCCCATATAAAAAATATATCACAAAAATGTATTTTTTCAAACAAATATGTGATAGTAAAAAATTGCAATTAAAATATGTTAAATATTATTATAAAAAAGACTACAAATTGTAGTCTTTTCAAAAAAAATGTAAAACAAGTATTATTCAATGTTTTGAATTCTGTTTGCTTCAATTTTGAAATTATATTTTTTTGCAAAATGGTGATTAAAAGCATCAATATATTCTAGATAAAAATTATTATCAAACACAAAAGTATTCACAAATTCGCCAAAATATTGTGCCAAATGCTCAATTTTTGCTTTTGCTCTTAGATTTTGTGACAAACATCTCTTTGCTTCTTCATAATCTCTTGATTTGATGCACTGTAAAAAATATAGTGGCAAAATGTTTATATTAAAATCTCTATTTGGTGCATTATTCATATAAACAGCATATTCGTCAATCTTTTTTATATCTTCATCAATAGAAAAAATTTCAACAAGTCCATGCCCTGCAACATCATACAAATTTGTTAGTACCTTGAAACCATTTTCAGTTGGCTCAATAACAGCACTATCAAGACATATTATTTCCGCAAAATTATTGTTAAAGACTATTGACTTTTCTTCTTCATCTTTTCCAAAAAGTTTGATTACAAAATAATTATTAACAAGTTCCGAAATCTCTGCATTGACAATTTCAAAATCATATTTTTGAGAAAACAAAACTTGATTTTCTGTTTCTATTTCTACTACTCCATTTTGAAAAAAAGTAAAAATTTGTTCATTTTTTACTATTTTTTGGCATTTTTTTTGCAAAAAACACTCATTTTTACATAAAAATCTCAAAATATACTGCTGTTCTTTCATTTTTACAATTTGCAAATTTTCTCCAAAAGCCATATATTCATCATCAACAAATTTAAGTTTTCCATGAAAAATATTTGAACCGTTTTCTGTAAAATAAAAGTCAAAATTTATATCTTTTGGCTCATTAAATTCCATAACTTTATTATCTATTTTTGAAATATCAAATTTACTATTATTAAACATAACAGTTATTGGCTTTATGCTAGTTAAAACAATTTGAAACATATTTACCCCTATTTATATATGATATGAAATTATATTTGCTCTTAGCACATAAAATATATAATGAAAATACCTTTACATACTTTTATAAATTGCACTTCAAAATTATTGTATAAACTTTTTTTTTGTGTAAATAATTTGTTTGTGAGGACTTATGAAACCAAAATGGAATAACAATCAAATTAAAACACTTTTTGATATTGTGGAAAAAAACAACAAAATAGGAAAACCAAATCTTGAAAGTTTTGCTGAATATGCAAACATCGCAAATAAAAATGTCTTGACTGTAAGAAATTTCTATTATTCATTTTTGAAAATATTAAAAAATAACCAAGATTTGCAAAACACACTTGATATTGACATAAAAAATCATAATGTCGAAATTTTTGAACACTTTGATGAAAAACAAACCAAGCAAACAATTAATGATATTGAAAATTTAACAAGTCAAGGCATGTCGGTTAGAAGTGCATGCTTGAAACTTTCTGGTGGCGACTACAAAAAAATGTTAAGACTTCAAAACAAATATAGAAATATCACAAATCAAAAAAGAGAGAAATTTATGAAATTGAAGCAACAAAATGATATTGATAAAAAAGAAATTGTTGAGTTATTAAAAAAAGAATTTAGTGCAAATAAAATAGAAAAAATTAATAAAAACATTAAAAATTTGCAAAAAAACATGCAAAAAAACACAAAAAATGACAATTTTTTGCAAAATTTTGATAAAAACAAAAAAACAATGGTCTATAAATTTCCTGAACAAATGTCAAAAAAAGATTTCAAAAACAAACTTACAGATGAAGATATAAAATCACTTTTTATGGGGCTTGTTAACCTTGTTAAAGAAAATGCCAAAAGTGATAATCAACAAAAATATGAAGCATTTTTGGAAAAGACACAGGAAGATAAACGCAAACATGTTTTGGAACTTGAAGAAAAACAAAATGAGATTGCAAGACTAAATCAAAGCATAAATGAACTCAAAGCAAAAAATGCAATACTGAACAAAAGTTTACAAGAATATCGAA
>CADBPU010000085.1 GCA_902796635.1 uncultured Eubacteriales bacterium
AAGTAGTGGCAATCAATTTGCCTATCCTTGTGGCGTTTGCAGACAATTTATGAGTGAGTTTTCCTTAGATACAAAAATTATTGTTGCAAAGAGCCCAAATGAATATGAAATTCATACTCTAAAAGAACTTTTACCTTTTGGATTTGAAAAAGATAGCATGAAATAATATATTAAAAACAATACACTAAAAAATACAACCAGACATATGGTTGTATTTTTTACATAAATTTTTTACTATTTTAAGAAGAAAAATGAGTTTCTAAAAATATTTGCATATATTGATATCTTTGTGAAAAAAAGTCTTTGATGATTTGAATTTGATTTTCAAAATAAGTTTTATTATAAGTATTTGTATCATCACTTAAAAATCTTACATAAAAAGTCTGCATATTATCTTTTAGTAATAAAACTTTTTCATCAAGATATTGATTCACTTTTTCCGATTTGAAATTTTGAGTGCCCATTCTGTTAATTGTAGCAAAGAATATATTTTTGAAATTAATATTATTCATCAATTTTGTAAACATCAAACCAAGTATTGATCTATCATCAAGTGGCCCCCATTTCCAGTGAGCTTGATTTAGAAATGGATCATGACTTGCAGAACATTTATACGATAATATTGATGATGAATCGTCTGAGTCATAAACCATGAAATGCCATTTTCCATCTTCTTTTTCTTTATCGCCAATTGTCCTACTTCTCCACATTCTAACATTATTGCCAGGCCAATCAATATTTCCAACATAAAGTTGCATAGCCATATATGAAGCAAATTCTTCAAAATTAATATAATTTCCTGCTTCCAAATATTTCTGTTCGGTATCAAATGTATTTGTTTCAAAAAATGCTCTCAATTGATTATATAATTCTATATCTTCGGCATTCCCTTCATCAATTTCATCATTTTTTACTATAATCACATTTTTCTTCTTTATTCCATAATGTTCATTTATATAATTATCTGAATATCTTTCTTGAAGATTGTATATACCCCAATACTCACCATTCAAAAACACTATACAAGGATAACTCCTTTGAGTGTCAAAAAGTTCATCTTCACTCAAATCTTGATTCAATGAATCTCTAACTTTCGTAATATAAGTATCTCGATAACCACCACTTCTAAGCATACATGTTTTTAAGCTTTCTCCACCAAAGAAAGATTTTTCAAATGTATCACTTCCACTATATTCTTTTCTTGCATACAAATTAAAAGATTTTTGATTGAATGCCCTTGACCAACCACCATGAATTCTAACACCAATATTTTGCGTAAATTCATAGTTTTTTTCTTCATCAAAATATGTTATACTCGCTGGTCTTTCCCACTCCTTGCCTTTTTGATTATAATTTGCAGGAATTTCCTCTGGATATGTCGCAGTGTGGTCATCTTCATCATATATTTTACCAGTTGTATAAATACCCTTCTCATAATCAAACAAATCATCAAATTCCATAGATAAAGATATAATCGGTAAATTTGAATAACCTTGTTTTTGATCATAACCTACAAAATATATTGATTCAACCACATCACTAGTGTTTCCAAACTCATCAATTGCGATAGCTCTAATAACTGTGCACTTATCTACAAGACCATTTGGAAAATATACATTTAATGCTGATATGTCAGTAAATGCTGAAACTATATTTGGATTATTACTATTATCATTGATAGTCAATGTATTTTCATACTTTGCTGAATTTTTTGTTGGAGTTGAACAATCCAAAGTATAATATATCTCGCAACAAATATCAGTATTCAATGTTAATTGAAAACTATCATTATAAAAGCCACTTTCAATAGAAAATTTCGGAACAACTGTTTCTTCTCCATATTCTATATATTCATCAATAATATCTTCAACACCAATAGATTGATAACAAACACTATATTTTGTCATTTCAACATCTTTACAATTTGCAGGAGTATTTGTAATAGTAACTTGAAGTGCCTGCTTTGATATGTGATTGCTATCATGACTACATATCAAAATAGCATCACAATTTTCATGATCATCAGACCAATCAAAACTATCAAATTGATAACTATGACCAAGTGCAGAGAGTATTACAGATGCCCTATTTGTTTCTCTTTTTTGTGCATCATAATACTTGTCATGCTTTTTGGAATAATAATACTCTAAATTTCCATCAGTTTCACACGTCGGTGAAATAGCATTATAATGTACTAATTCATCTCTACCTAATTGCACCAAAATTACTGTCGTAATTGAACCAATGATAACAAATAAAAGTGTGATTAACAAAATAATATTCTTTTTCATAATTATTACCTAAATGTATTATAACATATTTTTATTAAACTCTTACTATTTTTTCAAAATAAAAATATGATTATAAATTTATAAAACAAAAAAATAGACATAAATCAAAATCATTATGTCTATTTTATTATTTACTTTATTCTTTCCAAAGATATGTGTAAACAACTTTTATCTTTGAGCCTTTTTTGCCTGCAAAAGATTTGCCTTTGCTATTTCTACTCTCTGTTGAAATATCATCTGTTGATGTAAAATATAATTTTTCTTTTTCGTCAAGAGCAAAAAGTTCAAATGTGTCTTTTGAAATCAATTTTGCATAAAGTAGTTTTTTGCCATTATCACCAAGTGGAAGAACTTTTACACCCTTTCTGTTTCTTGGAAGTAATCCAAATTCCTTCACTTCAACTGCTTTTGCAAAGCAATGGTCGGTTACACAAACAAATCTGTCAGTTTCTGTTGCAAGTTGTGCCATTATGACCTTTGCACCATCATCAAGTTTTATACCTTTAACACCACTGCTACTCTTGCTTTGACTTGGCACATCACTGATGTCAGCATTGAGACCAATACCCAAGTTTGTTACAAACATCAAAGTTTTGTTTGGCTCAAACACTTCAACATTGAGAAGCAAATCGTCTTCTTTAACCTTGTAAGCCAAAAGTGTGTTTTTCTTTGTTTCAAATTCTATCCAAGGTGTTTTTCTAACTGTTCCTTGCTCTGTCACAAAGAGTAATTCTTTCTTTTTGAGTGTGTCTTCTGCAAACATTCCAACAACTTTTTCTGCTTTTTGATATCCGATGAACAAATCGCTACGAAGTGTTCCCCTATCTTTCCATCTTGCTTCCAAAATGTCATCAATAGCAACCTTATACATATTGCCAAGGTTTGTAAACAACACAATATTAACATTTGTTTTTGTCTTTACGATAAACTTGTGCACTTCATTTGTTGTGCTGGTTTTTGCAACACTTCTGCTTGAAATATTAAAACCCTTTTCATATATCTTTTTAAGTGCATTACGTTCACTATAACAAACATAGACATCTTTTATAGGTTTCAACTCTTCATCTTCTGCAATTTCAAATGCAGTTTCGTCTTTTATTATAGAAGTTTTGCGCTTTGAATGATTTGCATTTTTTATTGATTGCAGCTCATCTTTTACAACCTGATATTGCAAACTTTCACTTTTGAGTATCTTTTTGTATTGAGCAATCTTTTTGTTTAGTTCATTGAGTTCATCAGTAATTTTGTTTACTTCCAAACTTGTAAGACGAGCAAGACGCATGTCGAGTATTGCCTGCGCTTGTCTTTCAGAAAGTGAAAATCTTTTCATCAATCTTTGTCTTGCTTCTGCCGTACTTGTACTTGTTTTGATTATCTTTACTACTTCATCAATATTTTGAACAGCAGTCAAAAGACCAGTCAAAATTTCTGCCCTATCTTCAGCTTGTTCACAGTCATACTTTGTTCTTTTGAAAACAACTTCTCTTTGATAAACAACATAGTAAGATAGTATTTCTTTGAGTGATAATTGTTTTGGTTTACCACCAGCAATTGCAACCATATTGAT
>CADBPU010000086.1 GCA_902796635.1 uncultured Eubacteriales bacterium
TGGCTTTTTTAATATTACTTACACATTTACATTTTACTGAAAAAAACTTAAAAAAATTTCGCCAAAAGGGTTGACATGATTTGTTTATTCATGTATAATATCAAAGACTGTGGAATCATGGGTTGAGATAAAAGGTTACTCAAAACGCCATTAGGTTTAGAGAAAACTTTTATTGACAAGTCTAGAATAATCTAGGCGAATAGGCAAGACCACATCGGCTCCCACTTTTTTTAAGGTCCACAGTATGAAACACACGGGGCGGTGTAAATTACTATCGAACTTGCTTATAAAATAATGGAGGATACAGATGGCAACACAAAAAATCAGAATCAAATTGAAAGCGTTTGATCACAGCTTGATTGATGAAGCGGCAACAAGAATAGTTGCAACAGCAACAAAACTTGGTTGCAAAATCAGTGGACCAATTCCACTTCCAACACAAAAGGAAGTTGTTACGGTTATTCGTTCACCACACAAGCACAAAGACAGTCGTGAGCAATTTGAAATCAGAACTCACAAAAGAGTGATTGATATCATTTCACCAAATGCAAAAGCCGTTGATGGTCTTATGAGATTGGACCTTCCAGCTGGTGTTGATATTAATATAAAACTATAATCAGTTAGGAGAGTCGAAAGGAAATGAAAGAAATTTTAGGAAAAAAACTTGGAATGACTCAAATATTCTCACCAGAGGGTCTTATAGTTCCTGTTACTGTTGTAGAAGCTGGACCATGCAGTGTTTTACAAAGAAAGACAGTTGAAAAAGATGGCTATGAGGCAGTTAAGGTAGCATTCCAAAACACAAGAGAGAGTTTGAAAAACAAAGCAGAACTTGGCGAATTCAAAAAAGCCAATGTTGAAGCAAAAAAACATGTTGCTGAACTCAAATTTGATAATTATGAAAATTTGGCAGTTGGCAGCGAAATCAAATGTGACATTTTTGCAGAAGGCGAAAAAGTTGACGTTAGTGGAACAACAAGAGGTAGAGGTTTCACTGGTGTAATTCAGAGATGGAATCATCAAAGACACAGAATGACACACGGTGTTTCACTTGTTCATAGAGCTCCAGGTTCTATGGGTGCCAATTCATCAGTTTCAAGAGTATTGAAGGGAATGAAAGGTCCAGGTCATTATGGTCATGAAACAGTCACAGTTCAAAATTTAGAAGTTGTTAAAGTCGATACAAATAGAAATGTACTTTTAATCAAAGGTGCTATTCCAGGACCAAAAGGTTCTATAGTAAAAATCAAGAGTGCTGTTAAAGCGTAAGAGAAAAGGAGTTATTAATTATGCCAAAAGTTAAAGTTTACAATATAAAAGCAGAAGCTTGTGGGACAATGACTCTTAATGACGAAGTGTTTGGTGCAGAATATAAAGAATCACTTATTCACGACGTTGTTGTAGCATATCTCGCAAATCAACGCCAAGGCAACAAAAGCACCTTAACAAGAAGTGAAGTTAGAGGTCATCACAAAAAACCTTGGGCACAAAAACATACAGGTAGAGCTCGTCATGGCGACACAAAAGCTCCACAATTCACAGGTGGTGGCGTAGCATTTGCACCAAAGCCAAGAGATTTCAGCTTGAAAGTAAATGCAAAAGCAAAAAGAGTTGCTCTCAAAAGTGCACTTAGTCAAAAACTTGTTCAAGAAGAACTTAAAGTTTTGGATGAAGTTAAACTTGAAGCGCCAAAAACAAAATATGCACAAGAAATGCTCGATGCATTCAAATACACAAAACCAACACTCTTGGTTGTTAGTGGTGAAAATGCAGATTTGCTTAGAGCAAGTGCAAACATTCAAAACCTTTTGGTTGTTGATGCAAAACTTGTAAATACATACGAAGTTGTTGCAAGCACAAATGTTTTGATAACAAAAGACGCAGTTAAAGCAATAGAGGAGGCATATACTAAATGAAACAATATGACGTTATTATAAAACCAGTGTTGACAGAAAAAAGTTATGCCGACATTGCAAGCAAAAAATATACATTTGTTGTAAAGAAAGATGCAACAAAACCAGAAATCAAAAAAGCAGTTGAAAGCATTTTTGGTGTTAAGGTTGCAAAAGTAAACACAGCAAATGTTGGTGGAAAAGAAAAATCACAAGATAGAGGCAGAACTCATGGATTTACTGCAAGTTACAAAAAAGCATATGTAACTCTTACAGCAGACAGCAAATCTATTGAATTCTTCGACAGTCTATCATAATTAGGAGGATAAGAAATTATGGCTATTATAACAAAAAAACCTACTTCACCTGCTATGCGTGAATATACGACTGCTGACTATTCTGTCTTGACAAAAAAAGCTCCAGAAAAAAGTCTTCTTAAACCAAACAAAAAGTCTGGCGGAAGAAATTCTTATGGTAGAATAACAGTTCGTCATATCGGTGGCGGAAACAGACAAAAATACAGAGTTATAGATTTCAAAAGAAATAAAGATGGAATCCCTGCAAAAGTTGTAAGTATTGAATATGATCCAAATCGTTCAGCTTACATTGCGCTTTTGAATTATGCTGATGGAGAAAAGAGATATATCCTTGCTCCAGAAGGTCTTAATGTTGGTGCAACAGTTGTGAGTGGACCAGAAGCAGAAATCAGTGTAGGAAATTGCTTGCCACTTGACAATATGCCAGTTGGTATTACAGTTCATAACATTGAAATGCAACCAAACAAGGGTGGTGCTCTTGCAAGAAGTGCAGGAATCGAAGCAATGCTTATGGCAAAAGAAAATGGCAGAGCAACACTTCGTCTTCCAAGTGGAGAAATGAGAACAGTAAATCTTAAATGTCGTGCAACAGTAGGACAAGTAGGAAATCTTGATCACGAAATTGTATCTTTAGGAAAAGCAGGTAGAGCTCGTCATATGGGTATCAGACCATCAGTTCGTGGTTCTGTTATGAATCCGGTTGACCATCCACACGGTGGTGGTGAAGGTAAAAACCCAATTGGTCACGCAGGTCCAATGACACCATGGGGAAAACCAGCACTTGGAAAGAAGACAAGAAATAAGAAGAAAAATTCATCTAAGTTTATAATCAAACGTGTTAATTAATAAATAGGGAGAAGAAAAATGAGTAGATCGTTAAAGAAAATGCCTTACGTTGAAGAAAGGCTTAAACAAAGAATTGAAAAGATGAACGAAACTGGCAAAAAACAAGTACTCAAAACTTGGAGCCGTAGTTCAACAATTTACCCAGAATTTGTTGGTCACACAATCGCTGTTCATAATGGAAGAAAACATATCCCTGTTTATTGCACAGCAGACATGGTTGGTCACAAATTGGGAGAATTTGCACCTACAAGAACTTTCAAAGGTCATCCAGTAAGTGCAAAAGATAAGAAGAAATAAAGAGTGAGGTAAAAAATGGCAAAAAGAATGAGAGAAAAGAAAGAAGCAAGACTTGAAAACAAAGACATGAGACCTCATGCAACAGCAAGTTTTGTGAGAATGAGTCCTAGCAAAGTTGCTAGAGTACTTGACGTTATTCGTGGCAAAAAATATAAAGATGCACTTGCTATTTTGGAACTTGCTCCATATTCTAGTGCAGAAGAAGTAAAAGAAGTTATGAATTCTGCAGCAAGCAACGCTGAACATAACCTTGGCATGAATAGAGATGATCTCTATGTTGCTGAATGTTACGCAAACGGTGGTGCAATGCTTAAAAGAATGATGCCAAGAGCAAAAGGCAGAGGCGTTAGAATTTTGAAAAGAACAACACATATCACAGTAGTTTTAGACACTGTTAAGTAATAAAAGGAGAATTGATTAATGGGACAAAAAGTTAATCCAAATGGATTTAGAATTGGTGTTAATAAAGATTGGAATTCTCAATGGTACGCTGATAAGAAAACATTTGCTCAATATCTTTTGGAAGATAGCAAAATTCGTGAAGTTATCAACAAAAAATATAGTCAATGTGGAATATCAAAAGTAGTTATTGAAAGAACCAACAAAAGATTAACCGTTAATATCTATGCTTCAAGACCTGGAATGCTTATTGGTGTTAAAGGTGCTGAAATAGATGTAATCAAAAAACTTGTTGCAAAACAAGTATCACAAAAAGATATCACAATAAATATCAAAGAAGTTAAAAGACCTGATATTGATGCAACACTTGTTGCTCAATCAATCGCATCACAACTTGAAAAGAGAGTTGCTTTCAAAAGAGCTTGCAAAATGGCAGTTCAAAAAACAATGAAAGAAGGTGCAAAAGGTATCAAAGTTATGGTTAGTGGTCGACTTAATGGTGCAGAAATTGCAAGAAGCGAACATTTCTACGAAGGTTCACTTCCACTTCAAACACTTAGGGCAGATATTGACTATGGCGTTGCAACAGCAGCAACAACATTTGGTGCTATCGGTGTAAAGGTTTGGATTTACAATGGTGATATCATTGCTAAGAAATCTGCAAAGGAGGTGGCTAGCGATGTTAATGCCTAAAAGAGTTAAAAGAAGAATGCAACACAGAGGCAGAATGACAGGTAAAGCCACAAAGGGCAACAAAATTGCTTATGGCGAATATGGACTTGTTGCGCTAGAACCAGCTTGGATTTCTTCAAACCAAATTGAAGCAGCGCGTGTTGCAATCAGTAGATACACAAAACGTGGTGGAAAAGTATGGATCAATATTTTCCCTCACAAACCAATCACACAACAACCTATCGGCAAACGTATGGGTTCAGGTAAAGGCGATATAGAATTTTGGGCTGCAGTTGTAAAACCAGGTAGAGTTCTCTTTGAAATCGGTGGAGTAACCGAAGAAATTGCAAGAGAAGCTATGAGACAAGCTGGCAGCAAACTTCCTATCAAAACAAAGTTTATGAAGAAGGAAGAAAATCCTGCCGAAGAATCTAAAAAGGAAGGTGAAAACTGATGAAAACAAAAGATTTTAGACAAATGACTAATGAAGAACTCAATGAAAAATTAAAATCTCTCAAAGTTGAACTTTTCAATCTTAGATTTTCTCATGCTACTGGTGGACTTAAAAATCCAGTTGCACTCAACACAACAAAAAAAGATATTGCAAAAGTAAAAACAATATTGAGAGAGCGTGAACTTAACGCAAGTAATAAGTAAGGAGCGAAAATATGGAAGAAAGAAATAGAAGAAGAAAAAGAGTTGGCATTGTTGTTTCAGACAAAATGGACAAAACTGTTGTTGTTTCTGTAACTTCAACATATCAAGACCCTGAATATAAAAAATACTTGAAAAGAACAAAAACATATAAAGTTCACGACGAAAACAACGAAAGTCATGTTGGTGACACAGTCGAAATCGTTGAAACAAGACCACTCAGCAAAGACAAATATCACAGATTAAACAAAATCGTTGAGAGAGCAAAGTAAGGAGATAGTATATGATACAAACATTTACAAGATTAAAAGTTGCAGACAATACTGGTGCGAAAGAAATCATGTGTATCAGAGTACGCGGCGGTTCTTTCAGAAAAAGTGGCAATATCGGTGATGTTATTGTTGCAAGTGTAAAAAGTGCACTTCCAGGTGGTTCTGTAAAAAAAGGTGATGTAGTAAAAGCTGTTATTGTTAGAACTCACAAAGGTGTTCAAAGACCAGATGGTTCTCACATTAAGTTTGATGACAATGCAGCAGTTATTATAGATAATAATAGTGAGCCAAAAGGCACAAGAATTTTTGGACCAGTAGCAAGAGAACTTAGAGAGAGAGGTTTTATGAAAATTGTTTCACTTGCTCCTGAAGTTTTATAAGGAGGTAATAACATAAAATGAGTAAACTTGGTATTAAGAAA
>CADBPU010000087.1 GCA_902796635.1 uncultured Eubacteriales bacterium
GGTTTATAAAAGTCATCAACAAGACGTGCGCATGCAATTCCTAATAATCCACTATCCCACTTGCTACTTTTGAGAATTATTGCTCTTTCTGTATACAATCTATGTTTGTTTATCATTTTCAAACATTCATCATAGATTTCTTGTGAAAGGCGTTGACGCTCTGCATTGAGTTCTTCAACTTTTTTTAATGCTTCCTTCAAAACTTTTATATCATTTGAAATGTACAAATCAAGTGAATAATAAGCATTGCCCATTCTGCCTGTTGCATTGAGTTTTGGTGCAATTTTGAAAGATATTGCTTGACTTGTTATATTGCTAATTTTTAAGTTGTTTAAGAGCATTTTTATGCCTTGTGGCAGTAAATCTTGCTTTTTTAAGCCAAGTTTTACTATTACCCTGTTTTCATCCACCAAAGGCACAATGTCGCTGACTGTGGCAATGGCACATATAGGCAAATATGCATCTAATTTTTCCTTACCAACAAAACTTTCAACAACTTTTAGTGCAACACCAGCGCCACAAAGTCCATTAAAACCATAATTTTGATTTGGAATTTTTGGGTCGACAACTATTGTGTTTGGCAAAATTTCTTGCATCTCATGGTGGTCAGTTATAATAATATCAATATTCTGCTCTTTTATATACTCTACTTCTTGATGGCAAGAAATTCCACAATCAACAGTAATAATCAAGTTTGGATGAAATTTTTCTATTATTTTTTTGCTACTATCTATTGTTAGTCCATAGCCATCTTCATATCTATTTGGCAAAAAATAGTTAATAGTTGAAATTTTATCTTTCAAAAAGGTATATAAAATTGTGACAGCACTGATTCCATCAACGTCGTAATCTCCAAATATCAAAACTCTTTCATTTTTGTCTATTGCTTGTTGTATTCTATCGTGACATTCTTGCATATTGGCAAGCAAAAAGGGATCTCTCAAATCATCTATTGATGGAGATGTAAATTTAATAAATTTATCATGTGTATCAATTCCCCTTTGCATAAGAATTTGCGCTGTTTTGAACTCTAAATGCTCATTTTCTGCAAAGTCTTTTATTTGAGATACACCTTTGTTTGTCTCAATTGCCTTAAATATCATAATTTCCTTTTTGTATCACAAATACTATTAAAACAATTATAGTCCCCATGCAGTGGAGACTATAATAAATCATTTAATTTTTTTATTCTATCTCTGAAGATTTTTCTTCAATGGCCACTGCTTTTGCGACCTTTTGATTTTCTACGTTTTCGTCAACTTTTGCTTTTTTGATTTTCTTTATTTTTGAAGAGAAGAAACACCATGCTGGCAAAGCAAGTGTAAACATGCTGTAAAGCAAAACAACCATCATAACAAAGAATAATCTTGCAACACTGAAAATGTTTTGATTAAGCATAATCATACTTAAAAGCAAAACCACTACAATTGTAGCACTCAATATTGTCAATCTCTTTACATTTTCTTTTATTGTTTCTTTTATGAGTTCGCTATAATTTGCTTTTTTTAGGTCTATATTTTTGAATTTTTCTGTCATCAGTAAAGTGTATACTGTACTGAAACCTGTAAGTAATAAATAACTTGCAACTATGTTTTCTGTGATAGGGATACGAATGATTGCAATAAGTGCAGTTGAAAGCAAAACATTATGAGCAATTATGCAAGCAACACTAAATGCTTTTGCAAAATCATATCTCAATCCAACATATAAAAGCACTAAAACAAGCGAAATTACAACTGACAAAACACTTTGAAATAATACATGTGCGCCTGCAATTGAAGATTGATAATTAAATCCCCAAACAGAAGCCACAACTATTCCTGCAAGCAAAACTACGGCATTTGCAATCAAGTAGTAAATAGAATTTTTATAGAAATCATACTTATTTGAGTTCATCTACATGTGCCTCCCTTGTAAAGCCATAATCTTTATTTTTTACTGAAATATATGTCATCCATTTTGCAAAGAACTTTGTCAAAACTATTGTGACTACACCATATACAACAAGTCCACAAATAAATGCAAGAGCAAATTGTTTAACCATATATGTTCCTACAAAATAAGTTACTATGCTTGGTGCAAGAAGCAACACAAACAAGTCAAGAACTGTTGCCCACATTTTGTTGTATCCAAATTTTACACTTGCATAAAGCACTTTTCCCATCTTATACTCTTTGTGCATTTTGTCATAGAACATATAAACTGACAATGCCCCAAGTACAAGTGCAAGTAAACTTGCAAACATTGCTGTACTTGTCAAAGCAAACACGGTTTCTGGAATTGCTTGCAACAATAATATTTGAAGCAACAGTCCAACAAACAATGTAAGTGCGCCAACAAGACCCAATTTTTTGAATAAGCCAATGAGTATTATTGAGCAAAGTACAAACACACCAACAACAAGTGAAATGAGTGTTATAACATTTTTGTTTGCAACATCTTTTGTGTATATTGTTGAATTTACTTCTTCAAAAGTAAAGTCATACTTGCTACTCATAATTTGGCTTGCATAATTTTTTGCAGAATCCAAACTTGGTGTTGTGAAACCTGTCATTGCATAAGTGCTTACGTTATCATTTGAAATTGAATATATATAATTTGAATTGATATAGACATAAAGAGTGTTGCTACTAAGTTGATTTTTAAAATTTGTTGCACCTTCATCTGTAAAGATTATATAAACTACATTTTGAGTGCCATTTAGTGCTGAATATGCATTTTTTATGTCTTTTGCAGTTATGACATCTTCTGCTGTTTCACTTTGACTTGTTTTCATGCCAAAGGTTATTTTTTTGTTGATTATTTCTTCAATATCTACTGGTGAATAATCGTCAACAAATTCAATCACAAGATTGCCCCCATTTTGATATGCATTTGTTTCATATCCTTCA
This sequence comes from uncultured Eubacteriales bacterium, assembly GCA_902796635.1. Taxonomy (GTDB): domain Bacteria; phylum Bacillota; class Clostridia; order Christensenellales; family UBA1242; genus UBA9845. Next base: position 2,892 of record CADBPU010000087.1, read on the forward strand.
CCATCAAGCAAATATTTTATTCTTGTTGCATTGCTTGATATTCCTTCGCCAATATTTCCTGAATTTTTTGAACTATTGCCTATTGAGTACTCTTTTACTGTTCCACCTTGATACTCTATTCCAAGATTTATTGCTCTTGCAAATCCAACAAAGTCGCTATCTTTTGAAATGCTAAAACCAAAAATTGTAAAAAATGCAAGGATTGCGCATAGCACTGCAATAACAACAAATCTGCCTTTTGAATGTTTCTTTTTCATTTTTAGTAATTTCTCCTTATATGTGAAATTAAATTTATGTAAAATTCATTTTTATGTCTTACAAAAATCTATTCTCCGCAATATTATACTTATTATATAATATAAATAATAAATAAGTCAAACAAATAAATAATTAACAATATTAATTTTTTTATATCTCATATTTCAAAATTTTTGTGCATAGATATATTTTGAGGTTGAATATGGAAAAAACAGCAAAATTAAAAAATAACAATATTTTGATGGCTATTTTGAAAGGTAGTTTGATTGCAGTTGTGGTGTCGCTTGTTGGCATTTTGTTTTTTGCTTTTATCATTAAAATGTTTGGAATAACTGACCAATTTTTGAAGCCAGTAAACCAAGTAATTAAAGGTATTTCAATATTATTGGGTGTTTTTGGTGGACTTAAAGCATACAAAGAAAAAGGTCTTGTTTTGGGACTTGTGATTGGTCTTGTTTATACATTACTTGCTTTTTTAGTCTTTTCAACGCTCAATGGCAATTTCAAGTTTGACAAATCACTTTTGACTGATGTACTTTTCGGTGGAATTATGGGTGCAATTTCTGGCATTATTGCCGTAAATTTGAAAGGAAAGAGCAAAAAAAATGCGTAAATAAATTTTGAACATAAAAAAACTAGCAAATGCTAGTTATTTTTTATTCTGCTTTTTTTCTTGGTTTTCTTGGCTTTTTCTCTTTTGGTTGTTCTTCTTTTGCTTCTTCCTTTAACTCTTCTTTTTCTTCTTCTGGTTTTGCTTCAACTTTTTCTTTGTGCTCTTCAACAGGTTTTTCTTCTGCAACTGGCTCTTCTGAGAGTTCTTCTCTCATATCCATTGCCATCAATGCACGAATATCAACATCAATATAAGCACCTTCGCCAAGTTTTAATGTTACAATTTTACCTTCTGTTGTGTTTGTGATTTTTGCAACTTCGCCATAAAAACCGCTATATGTTTTTACTTTGTCGCCAATTTTTAATGAACCATGAAAATCAGACTCTGTCTGTTGAAATTTTCTGTTTCTTAAATAATAATAAACCATAATCAAAGCAAAAGCTACAACCAAGATTATAATAAGTCCATAAGACTCAAAGAATGATTCCAATAATAAATTCATAAAATACTCCTTGCGTATATTGTAGCAAATTTTTTTGAATATACAAACAAAAATTCACTACTTTATTTATTTTTTGTATATAACTTTGTCAAATATTGTCCTAACTATGCTTGTGCTTTTTTTCTGTTTGAAATGTTGTTTGTGAAAGTTTTTTGTCATAGCCAGTTTTTTTGTAAAATTCATCTCTAAATTCAAGCAATCTGTCTTCTTTTATGGCTTGCCTGATTTCTGCCATCAATTTCAAAAGATATGTTATGTTGTGCAAACTGAGCATTCTGCCACCCAAAATTTCATTTACATTCAAAAGATGTCTTAAATATGCCTTTGAAAAATGTTTGCAACAATAGCAATCACATTCTGGGTCAAGTGGTGAATAATCTTCTTTGTAAGCACCATTACGCACAACAACTTTGCCTTGACTTGTGTAGGCTGTGCCGTTTCTTGCAATACGTGTTGGAAGCACACAATCCATCATATCAATTCCACGAAGTACTGCTTCTATAAGGCAATCAGGACTGCCCACACCCATCAAATAATGTGGAACTTCTTTTGGAAGTTTTGGTTGCAAAAATTCAAGCATTTCATACATTTCTTCTTTTGGCTCACCAACAGAAAGCCCACCAATCGCAATACCATACTTAACATAAGGCAAAGTGAGTTCTAAACTTTTTTCTCGTAAATCTTTATAAAAATTGCCTTGAACTATTGGAAAAAGCGCTTGTTCATCATTTTTGTGATAGTCATAGCATCTTTTAAGCCAACGTGCAGTCATTTCCATGCTATCTTTTGCTTTTTGCTTGTCAATGCCATATGCAGAACACTCATCAAATGCCATAATAATATCAGCACCCAAATCATTTTGAATTTGAATTGCTTTTTCTGGCGTTATAAAATGTCTGCTGCCATCTATATTGCTTTGAAACTCTACCCCTTCTTCACTAATTTTTCTGAGTTCACTAAGTGAAAAAACCTGAAAGCCACCACTATCAGTGAGTATTGGTTTGTTCCAAGCCATAAATTTGTGAAGTCCACCAGCATTTTTGACAATGTCTTGACCCGGACGAAGATACAAGTGATATGTGTTTGAAAGTATGATTTGAGCACCTGCCCTTTCAACTTCTTCTGGCGACAATGCCTTGACAGTTGCTTGCGTACCAACAGGCATAAATATTGGTGTTTCTATATCGCCATGTGGTGTATGAAAAACACCGGTTCTTGCACCGCTGTTTTTATCTATGTGAGTTGTTTCAAAACTAAATTTTGCCATGTGTACATTTTATCATAAATATTTTTATATCACAAACATATTTGTAAAAAATAAGAAAACAACCATTTCACTTTTATTATTCTTGCGTTCCTAAAAAAATGCTATGATAAACATAACATTTTATAACAACAAACAAGCATCGCCAAAACTATAAAATCTATATTTTTCTTCAACTGCCACTTTGTAAAAATTAAGTGTGTTTTCTATTCCGCAAAAACTCGAAACAAGCATGATTAGTGTGCTTTCTGGCAAATGGAAATTTGTGATGAGATGGTCTACAACTTTCCACTTATATCCTGGATATATGAATATGTTTGTGTTGCCACAGTCTGCATGCATTTTGCCATCATCATACTTGCTTGCAACGCTTTCAAGAGTTCTTACACTTGTTGTGCCAACTGCAATAATTTTATGACCTTCTTGTTTTGCTTGATTAATGGTTTCTGCTGCTTGTTCTGATACTTCATAATACTCTGTGTGCATGTCATGTTTCAAAATATTTTCTTCGCTAACCGGTCTAAAAGTGCCAAGTCCAACATGTAGCAAGACTTCAACGACTTTTACTCCCTTATCTTTAATTTTTTGCAAAAGTTCTGGTGTGAAATGAAGACCTGCTGTTGGTGCTGCACTACTTCCTTCATATTTACTATAAACTGTTTGATATCTCTCATTGTCTTTCAATTTTTCGTGAATATAGTGTGGAAGTGGCATTGTGCCAACACGCAATAAGTTTTCTTCAAAAGTTCCTTTTTTTTCAAAAAACTTTACCATTGCTTCACCAGCATCAAAATGCTCCAAAACTTCACAACCAAAGTCATCATCAAAATTAATGACTGTGCCAGGTTTTAATCTGCGTTGTGGTTTAAGCAAAACTTTCCACAAGTTTTGTTCTTTTTTTTCAAGCAGAAATACTTCTGCTTTTGCACCTGTTAAAACCTTTGTGCCAAAAAGACGTGCCGGAATGACTCTTGTGTTGTTGACAACCAAAACATCACCACTATTCAAATAGTCAATAACATCATAAAAATGTTTGTGAGATATAGTCTCAGTTTTTCTATCAAAAACCAACATTTTGCTGTGGTCTCGTGGCTCTATTGGTGTTTGAGCAATTCTATCTTCTGGCAAGTCATAATAATATGTTTTTGTGTTATATATATCATATTTTTCATCTTTCATAAGTTTTAACTCTCAAATTATTTATATTTGTTATAAATGAGACGATTTCTCGTCTCAAATTGTTTATATTTATAAAAATTAATCGTTTTTATTTGTATCAGCTTTTAGTTCTTTGATTACTATTTTAATACTATCGGGCATTTCTCTATCAAAATGTTCGTATGCTTTTGAAAGGCAAATTCTTCCCCTTGGTGTTCTTGCAATAAATCCAATTTGAAGTAAATATGGCTCGTAAACATCTTCTATTGTGTTGGCGTCTTCTCCAGTACTGCTTGCAAGTGTGTCAAGACCAACTGGCTTTCCACCAAATCTATCAATCATGGTGAGTATCAAATTTTTGTCAGTAAAGTCGAGTCCCATGTCATCAACTTCCATTATATTTAGTGCCTTTTGCGTGACTTCCAAATCAATTCTGTCTTTGCCATAAACTTCTGCAAAATCTCTAATTCTTTTGAGTAATCTATTTGCAATACGTGGTGTGCCACGACTTCTTTTTGCAAGTTCTTTTGATGCATCATTATCAATTTCTGTACCAAGAATTTTTGCAGAACGATTGATAATTTGTTCAAGTTCTTCAATTGTGTAATTTTCAAGACGAGAAAGCACTCCAAATCTGTCTCTTAGTGGTGCTGACAAATTTCCTGCCTTTGTGGTTGCACCAATGAGTGTGAATGGTTGAATTTTGAGACGCATTGCGCGTGCTGATGGTCCTTTGCCGACAACAAAATCAAGTGCATAGTCTTCCATTGCTGGATACAAAATTTCTTCAACACTCTTGTTTAATCTATGGATTTCATCAATAAAAAGAACGTCATTTTTTTGCAAATTTGTGAGTATGCTAGCTAGGTCCGCTCCACTTTCAATTGCTGGGCCACTTGTTATTTTCATTTGAACACCAAGTTCGTTTGCAATGATATGCGCAAGTGTGGTTTTTCCAAGACCTGGTGGACCATACAAAAGCACATGGTCAAGAGCTTCATTTCTTGACAATGCTGCTTTTATGAACACATCTAATTGAGATTTTATCTTTGTTTGACCAACATAGTCTTCCATCTTTGTTGGACGTAATTTGTTCTCAATTTCTGCATCGCTTTCATTTTTCATGCTTGTGATAAATCTATCATCAGTTCTTTCCATTTATTTCTTCCTTACATTTTATTTTTATATTAAATTGAAACACATCAAATTAAACATATTATTTTAATAAACTAAATGTCTCGTAAAAATTTAATATGCTCGTTGGTTATTATATATATGGCAGCAATTTTATATATATTTTTTAGATAATTGTTGCAATACTGAGTGGCGACTAAGTTATCTTGCGCCAGTCCAAGTTTTGCAGAAATTAGCAAAAAAGATGACAAAAGTGCGGAATAAATCAGAGATTTTTTAATACCTTTTGCACAATGTCTTCTGCTTTGTCGCCAGCATTAGAAACTTCACGTATCTTTTTAACTGCATCAAAACGTGATAATCCCAAAGATAACAAAACATTGACAGCATATTCTTGCTCAGTTTCAAGTTCCGCACTATTTTGCAACGGAGTTTGAACAAATTCCGTTGATTGTTCCATTTTTTCTCTAAGTTCCAAAACAATTCTTTCAGCACTCTTTTTGCCAAGCCCTTTTGCTCTTGCAATAACTTTTGTGTCGCCACTGGCGATTGCACTAGCAAGGTCATACAAACTGACTGCACTCAAAATTGTGATTGCAGTTTTTGGACCAATTCCACTTACGCTTGTAAGGTTCAAAAACATCTTTTTTTCCTGCTTTGATGAAAAACCATAAAGTGAAATTTCACCATCTCTCATATCCAAATTGAGATACGTCCAAACTTTTGCATTTGAGCCAATTTCTCCCAAGTTATCTAATGTTGTTTGGCTGACAAAAATATCGTAGCCAATGCCATTTGCATTAATGGTTACCAAATTTCCATCAATATCTTCAACTTTTCCTTCAATAAATCCTATCATTATTTATTCCTTTAATTCTATTAAACATTTTTTGTGCTTACTTTATTTAAGACTTTTACTTTTCAATATTACTTTTTGTTTTGCTTGTTTCTTGCTCGTATTTTTTAATAATTTTACCTTGAAACAGTTTTTCAAATTCTTCAATATTTCCAACTTTTATCAAATCTTTTTGGCAAACAAATCTAGTTACATCCAAAGAATTTTTGACTTTGAATAAATACCATTTACCATAGTCGTAAACACACTTTATTTCATTAATATTTTTTGTATATCTTAAATTTTTGCATTTTATAATAAATTCGTTATTATCATTTATTTGTACAAGATTTGGCATTGTGTACGATGTTGCTTTTGTTTTTAATGAAATTAATACAAAAAATGGAAATATTATTGCAACTACAATAACAATCAAGAACAAATCATTATGAAAATATAAAAAAATTGATGGTATTATAAAAATTAAACTAATTACAACTGAAATTATTAGTACTATTTTCGCAAATAATTTATCATAATATTTTTTGCACTCATTCGTTAATTCATCATTAAATTCTATCATACATATTCTCCAACTTTTGATGACTAATATTATTTTATATCATTTTGCCCCAAAATTTGATTTGTTTGGGCATGAGTGAGTGCTGCTGCAAGTGCATCCGCTGCATCGTCTGGCTTTGGCACGGCACTTAGTCCCAAAATCGCTTTGACCATATACTGCACTTGCTGTTTTTCTGCCCTGCCTTGACCTGTGAGTGCTTGCTTGATTTGCAGTGGTGTATATTCATAAAGTTTGCCGATTTTTTCCATGCCTGCAAGAACTGTCACTCCCCTTGCTTCGGCAACATTGATTGCTGTTTTTTGATTGTTTTGAAAAAATAGTTCTTCTATTGCCATACAATCTGGCTTGTATTTATCAATCAAAACACACAAACTATCATAAATAGTTTTTAATCTAACTGGCATTGTATGCTCTTTTGGTGTTGTAATAACGCCATAGTCCAAAACTCTTATGTTATGTCCTAACTTTTCTATCACCCCAAAACCAACAATTGCATAACCAGGGTCAATTCCTAAAATAATCATAATTTTCCTTTGTTTTTATCGTTTTGTAAAAATTAATGTTATAAACATTAAAAATATAAAACATTTGTTCTATATTGTCAAGCAAATAACTGCAATATATTACAAAAAAAGGTTGCTTAACAACCTTTCAATTAATCTTTCATATTTACATTGTGATAGACATCTTGAACATCTTCGTTTTCTTCAAATTCATCAATCATTTTTGTGAAAACTTCATATTGTTCATCATCAAGGTCAACATAATTTTGTGGAACCAAATCAACATCAGCACTTAAAAATGTCAATCCCTTTTGCTCCAAATAATCTCTAACTGAATTAAAGTTTGCTGGGCTTGTGATGATTGTGTAGACTTCATCTTCTGTCACAACATCATCAGCGCCGGCTTCAAGTCCCCACTCGAGTATTTCATCTTCTTCATGACCACAGTTTTTGTCAATAACAATTTGGCCAAGTCTATCAAACATAAATGATACTGAATTTGAACTACCAATGCTTCCATTGTGTTTGTCAAAGATATGACGAACTGCACCAGCTGTTCTGTTTTTATTGTCTGTCAAACAATTAACAATAACTGCACTGCCACCAATTCCATAACCCTCATATGTTATGTCCGTATAATTTCCGCCACTGCCCTCACCAAGTGCTTTTTTGATGCAACGAGTGATGTTATCATTTGGCATGTTATTTGCTTTTGCCTTTGCAATTGCATCCCTAAGTTTTGGATTGCTGTTTGGGTCGCCGCCACCAAGTTTAACTGCTACTGATATAATTTTTCCATACTTTGTAAATGTTTTGCCACGTAGTGCGTCCATTTTGCCCTTTGTGTTTTTAATATTATTCCATTTGCTATGTCCTGACATAAAAAATAAATTCTCCTAATTTGTTATTTATACTCTACAATTATATATCAAATTGTTTGATTTTTCAAGCATTTTACTATGTTATATTTTTGAATA
>CADBPU010000088.1 GCA_902796635.1 uncultured Eubacteriales bacterium
AAATTTTGTTTAAGTTTTATACTTATTAGTGAGTTATATTCACTATTAAATTCAGTTTTATTAAAGAAATTTGTGTTTCCATCTAAAACAGAATTTTGAGAATTTAGACCAATCAAACCGCCAATATTATAAATAGAATTTCTTGTGTTCTTTTCAATATTGATATAGCCATCAGCATAGCAATTAAATACTCTTTTGTTATTTACAGCAGATATAGCGCCAAAATATAGTGCCTTGCTTGCATCTAACAAATTCACATCAGTTTCAAAATTTTTGCCATTATTTACAAAATTTACGCTCAAATTTTGTATAATTCCATTATTTATTGCAGAAATTCCACCAATATATGTATTTACATTTTCATTTTGTGTTGTTAAATTTACAGTGTTTATTTGTAATTCAAAATTTTCCAGTATTGCATTTTCTCCAACAATACCAAACAAACCACAATATTGATTTTCATCTTCCAGAGCAAAATTTCTAAAATTGATACCATTTATTCTTGCCACAACTTTTTCGCCAAATTTTTTAGAAATCAAACCATCAATATTTCCTTCAAAAGCATGCATCTCACCGTTTATATAACCAATTGGTGTCCAACTTGAAGCTATTATATTGATATCCTTTTTTATAACATAGAATTTACTTAAACTTTCTACATTGTTATTAATACTCATCAAATCGCTTGCACTTGTAATATCAAGAGCAGTAAATTTACTCAAACCATCAGCGACTTTAACAACAACTTGAACATAATTATCATAAGAAGTATATTTATCAGCTGAACCTTTTGATGAATCATAACTATCAGCAGAACAGATATAAAGATTGGTTATACCTGCTTTCTGCACAGATATCATATTATCTCTTACTGATAATATATTTTTATAATCTTTATATTCATCAATAACATAAACAAGTTTTTGATTTAATGCATCCAAAGGATAAATTTGACTTGCAAAAGTAAATTTTGAATCCTGTGTTATATTTCTTGAATCAAAGTATACATACAAATATTCTTGTTCTTCATCATAACTTTCAATCTCACCACTTGCATTTGTTATTGGCAAAACATTAGCTTGCTTTGGAACATTTGATGTGATACCATCTTGAACCTTTTTAACATTTAAGATTTTTTGAACTTTTTGAGCAGTTTTTATTAATATTGTTGCTTCTTTTACAATAGTTCTTTGATATTGACTGATTGTTATTGTAAATTTTGCACTACCTTCTGTTTTGATGCCAGAAAGTGAATCGCAAGAAACTTTTATCTTATATATTCTGTTTTCAAAATTGAAATTTGGTTCAATAATAAGTGAAGAAACATCAGCACCTGTCCATTTAACTTTTATACAATCTTCTGTAAGTTCCGTTGCTTCTGGATTTATCTTTATATCAAACTCAAATTCGCCATATCTTTGTTTGTCTGTCAATCCATTTTCTTCATAATCGCCAAGTGAATTTTTTGTGTATATTGTAACAAAATTTGAATTAAGTGAAGCACTTTGAATCAATATATCAACTTTCAAGTGGAATGTTAGCTCAAATTCCTTTGTGTCAGTGTTTTCATCTTCGTTATCATAGGCAACAATGCGAACTACAACATCAGTTTCGCCCTTTGCATAGCCAAACATTTTGCCACTGTTGTCCATTCTAAGAATGGTGCTATCATATTCATATCTAACAGATTTATAATCGCATGATTGCAAATTTTTGCCGTTATATGCATTTATGTTTAGATTTGCATATCCACCCTTTTTAAGTGTTAAACTTCCACCAACAAGGGTTGGCAAATTGTTTTGAGTTTCATAATTGATTTGTGCGATATCACTGTTTTGTTCTATGGTTGAAGTTGTCAAAGTGATGTCAGTAATTTTTACAAATACCCTAACTTTTACATCCACATATTTTCCATTCTGTGTGTAGAATGAAAGGTTATAAATCCCTGGTTTTACACCAAACAATGTGAATGTATAAACTTTTTTGTCGTCAATTTTTTCACCATTTTCATACAAAACTTCATTGTCTTGCAATAATAATCCAGAATTTTCAAAATCTGTTTTTACAAACTTTGTATATTCACTTGCATTTGACTGAATAGCAAGTTTAACACCTTCTTCATTATCACTTTGTTTTACAGGAACCATCAAATAATTTGCTTGAAGGTTTTGTCCAATTTCAAGCTCTGAAATTCCACGTTTGAGATTGATATTATAGTTTGCGCTGACTTCTTGTCCCATCAATCCCATACTTCCATATGCAACAAAACTTATTGAAACATAGCCATTATTTCCCGTTATTCCATTTGAAAGTGCTTTTATGTAAATAATCGTTTCATTTTTTATAATGTCAAAATCTGTTGAACCGTCTGTATATGGTTTAACTTCGACCAAATTACCTGTGCTTACATCGTATTTGCCATTATAGATTACAAATTTATCTCTATCATCATTATTTATTCTTACAACAAATCGTCTATCGTCTGCATTTGCCCCACCAATATTGATTGTAAATGCCTCTCCAAGACCATTTTTGTATGTATCATAAACAATTATTGGATTATCAGTTTGTTTGGTTGAAACTGTTATAGATGATGGCGTTTCAACTGATATAACATCAACATATCTTGGTGAAGATAAATATTCATAACCTTCTATGCTTGCAGTGATTTTAAGCTTTGCATCGGCTTTTCTAATAGCTGTTATTCCATATTGATTTTCATTTATTTGTTCTATGTTAAACACACTTATGCTGTTGCCTACATTATCAACAAATTCCAAATTCAAATTATAATTTTCATTTGTTTGTGCGGTTATTTCAATAATTTTATAACTTTCTTCAAGCATATTGGTTGAAAGTTTGAGTACATCTTCTTCCGTTAATTCTTGCCCATTATGCTCAACCACAATATTGTTTATTGGTTGCAAAACTTTGACTTCAAATTCTGTACTTATTCCTGAATCGTGTAAACTTGTTGCCTTAACTTTGAATGTGCCACTACTTGCATTTTCGTCTGCAATGATTGTGCCATCTGCCAAAACTTCAACACCACTATATGAACCAACAATAGAATATTGAATTTCTCTTTGAGTTGTGCTTGCAGGCAAATATGTTATTGCTTTTGCTGTGTTAATTTTTGTTGTTTGTCCTGCAACTGCAAATGGTTTGTAGCCACTTTCTGTATTATTTTCCAAAGATTTGATTGGACTTGTAACTTTTAATGAAATATCTAATGTCTTGCCACCTTCTTCTGTCAACAAAGTAAGATTTGTTTGTCCAAAATTCAAAGCATTTAA
>CADBPU010000089.1 GCA_902796635.1 uncultured Eubacteriales bacterium
AACCATTAGCAAATGAAAACTTTGAAGAAATCGAACCGGTCGTCATTGTATCACCAGGAGCAAGATCAGTATTATCTGAATTTTTCAAATTTGTGATGCTGAAAGTTATTCTATAATAAGCATCAACATTTCCTGTATAACTTATATTTTGCTGACTTGCAGAACCAAAATATTCTATTGTTTGTGTTGGTACAATATTGCTTATTGATGCCCTTTCTACATATTGATTTGTATCATAATCACCTAATTTTATGTTGTCTTGAAGTGTAATAGTACCAAATCTTAAAGAAACAGAAGAACCTTCATATTCATCACTAGCCGTAAACCATGCACCTGAATTTTGTACGAAAGTAAAATACATTGTGAGTGTTAATAATGAAGCAAACAAAACAATTAAACTTATATTTATCCAATTTCTTTTTGCAATTTTGTTCATTATTCACCTCCATATCATTTTTTTACTTAGGTACACAATACAAACATTTTATTCACTAATATAATATAACATAATTTTAATAATGTAAAATGATTTTATATTTTTTTTATAAAAAAATACAGAATATATCTGTATTTAATAAAATTTTAATTAATTGTTGAATAATTGTTTGATGAATCTGTTGAATAGTTTACAAAATCATCATTTGTGTTTAATTTTATTATGCTGATTTCATATGCATTTTTTGTCTCCACAACATCATCACTCAACTTTTTTTGATATACTCTTGATTGAATTCTACCAACAATTGAAAGTGGTTCTCCAACCTTCATGTCTCTAACAAATCTTGCATTTCTACCCCATGCAATACAAGGTATATAATCACTTTTATTGTATGCCCTATTTACTGCAAGCAAAATATCACAAATTTCACGCTTAAATGGAGTTGTTCTAAAAATTGGCTCTTTGCAAACAAATCCATTGAGTTCTATCACATTTGGATTTGCACTTTCATCATTTGGCTCAATTTCTCTAACAAATACCGTAAGCACTAATTTACTTCTACCTTCTGTTTGTTTGTTATAACTTCTAAACTGCCCACTTATTGTGATAACTTCATTTAGTTTTATGTGATTATCAATCAATCTTTCACTTATTGTAATAGGTATTGTATCACTGCTTTCACTCAATCTTTGAACTTCCAAATTGAATTCATAAAATTTTTCATCAAAAACTTCATGGGTAAAAACCGGCTCGCTTACAACCCTTCCTCTCAAATATACTTTGTTGTTGTTCATTTGTTCATAATTCATAACTTAATCCTTCTTTTTTATTTTTTATAACAAATTGAGTTAAATTTTTGCTGTTTGCATGCCATTATTGTCAATTATATAATCGCCCTTTATTAGTAAATCGCCAACTGGTGTGATTGTATATCCGCGTTTTTGAAGTCTATCAAGCATAATTGGCAAAGCATCCAATATATGGTCGCTGTTGTTGTGGCAGAGAATTATACTGCCATTTTTGACGCCATTAAGCACCCTATTATTGATTTCCATAGCACTCAAACCCTTCCAGTCCAAACTGTCAACGTCCCACTGAACTGTTGTAAGTCCTAGTTCTTGTGCTGCCGTAATCAAACTGTCATTGTAAGCACCATAAGGTGGCCTAAAAATTTTTACATCTTGATTTGTTATTTTTTTTATGAGATTCATACATGTTGAAAGTTCGAGTTTTTGGTCTTCGTGCGATAATTTTGTCATATCTGGATGTGTGTTGCTGTGAGTACCAATTTCAAAGCCATTATCATAAATTTTTTTGACCATTTCTGGATATTTTTCAACCCAGAAACCAACTAGGAAAAATGTGGCTTTTACATTAAACTCGTTGCAAATTTCAATAATTTTTTCTGTTTTATCAGCACCCCAAGCGGCATCAAAACTAATTGCTACTTGCTTTTTGTCCGTCCCAACATAATAAACCGGTACTTTTCTCAAAGCATTGTTGAAATACACACTTGCAGCAACGTTTCCGCCAACATTTATGCTGAGTAAAACACCAACAAGTAATATAAGCAAAATTGCCCTTATTGTCCTAAACTTTACACAAACAAAGTGCATAAAATCCTCACTTAAATTTTACAATAATACATGCAATTTTGTTATTACAAAAAATGTTGAAAAAATGGTTATTATGTCAGTATTTGTAAAGCCAACTTTTGCATGTTCAAACTATTGTATGCAACAATATTTTTGTCTATGAAAACAATTAAAATTAAACTTAATAAAAAATTCAACCAGTTAAATTATTTTGTAATAACCAAGTTTTTTGATATAATAAATATAGGTGAATATATGGAAAATTTTGATTTAGAAAAACTTATTGAATTATCTTTTGAAGCACAAAAAAATAGTTATGCCCCATACAGCAAATTTAATGTTGGTGCAAGTTTGCTTTGTGGAAGTGGCAAAATATATTGTGGTGCAAACATAGAAAATGCAAGTTATCCAACGGGAATTTGTGCTGAAAGAGTTGCTTATTCAAAAGCAATAAGTGAGGGTGAAAAAGATTTTGTTGCAATTTGCAGCACAAGTAGTGGCAATC
>CADBPU010000090.1 GCA_902796635.1 uncultured Eubacteriales bacterium
AATGGGGATGTGGCGGAACTGGCAGACGCGCACGTTTAAGGGGCGTGTTCTAACGAGTGTGGGTTCAAGTCCCACCGTCCCCACCAAAATTGTGGTTTTTTGGCCACTTTTTTATTTTATTTATTTTTTTGTTTTAGTCAGTAATTACTGACTTTTTTTAGTGTTTTTATACTTGTTGAATTTTTGATTTTCCTATTTTTTTTGTGTCAAATTTTGTGTCAAATTTTGTGTCAGTTTTGACACAAATTTTTTTATTGATTTTTTTGATATCAAAAAAGAACCACATTATAGCGATTCTTCTTTTTCTGTTGATTTTTTTGTGCCGGTGGTTTTTGAAAAGGTGTCCACTGCTCTATTTAATGGCCTAACTTCAACCTGTTGAGTTGTTCTGTCAAATTTACCATTAAGTAAATCAAGCCAGCCACATTTTGTGCAAGCGTATGTCAATTCATCAGCATAATTTGAATGATTTGGATTGCTTTCCACATTTTCGTCAATAAATGCTGTATCTATATCTGATTTCATATGCCAATCACCAGATGAAGAGTTAAGATTAACTGCTTTGCCAAGACGCATAAACACATCAACCAATTGCCAATCATATCTGGTTTTAATTCCACCATCAACCTTTTTTCTGTCTTCAAACATCTTTGGACATACTTCAACACCTTTGATTATGAAACCCAATTGTTTTGTATATTTATCTAAATTTTTTATAAAAATTTGATTTCTCACAAAACCATTACTATCACCTTTTATTGCAACTTTCAAAGTACTATTGTTCATTTTGAGAATATTTGTTGAGTCGTTTGGCAATATCAAAGTGTCAACACCTGTTTGTCTATATATTTTCAACAAATCCTGAATTGATTTTTTAATAGGTTTTGATAAATTTGATATATCAACTCCATCAAATGCAGAAATTGGAAGGCCAGTGTTTGTGTGAATTGCTATTGTTTTTGGATGGGCTACACAAAACTCTGCTGTATCTCCAAATAATAATTTTACATCTTCAAGTTTTAATCTAGACAAACTGTGTTCGCCAGAACTTGGATAATTTACATAAGGATTATAATGTTCGTTTGACTCGATTTGGTCTTCTATATTAAATCTCTTTAAGAAGTGATAAGAAATACCATCACCCATAACATGACTTGAAACATCAGCATCAATTCGCTCTTTTGCTTCTTTCGTGTTTTTTATAAGTCCCTTGCTTACGAGATAATTAAAACTATCATCAATAAATCTATCTCTTATTTGAGTGTAAGTTAAGCCCATTTCTATTGTGTTTTCATAGATATCAAAAGGAATTCTATCTTTTACATCTTTACAATACTTATCACACAAAATATTTCTTGCAGATTTAAGCAATATACCCAAACTAAAAAATTTATCATCGGCAGACCTGCTTATTGGCAAGTCGTTTCTGTAAACAAGTTCATGATTAAGGTCTTTTTTGATATACATATCAGACCAAACAGAATATATTTTTGTTTTTTTGAAAAATTCTTCTTCTTTGCCTTTTTTTGCGGCCGCAAGCATATGCATTTTTTTGAAAACATATTTGCTATCACCACGACGTGGATCTTCATATTCCAAAACATTTGAAACGCTTACGTTATATTCTGCTTGTGGATATAAATGTAGTCTATCCTTTACTTCTTTTGGGAATTTTTTGTATTTATCCCAAACTTCTTTTGCCCAAGTTGTGCTGTTATGACTTCCACACATAGTATGAATTTCATAATTATTGATTTCTGCAATAGCTAAATGTAATTTCAAAAAATCATTTGGAGACAAATTTGCTTCATTGAGTTCTGATGGTTCCAAAAAGTGTCTATGCAAATCAATTACAACTTTACTATCCTTCATAACAACCTCATAATTATTATATCATAAAATTTTTTTTATTTCAATACTTAATGAAAAAACTTTTATATTTTAATTTTTATAAAAAATAAGAGATTTCTCTCTTATTTTTATTTTCTTATAATTATTTTGCAACATCTCTAATTTGGATATAGCTACCAATTGTTGATGTATTATATAACCAAATTGAAGTTGAATAACTATGATTGATGAATACTCTATAACTTCCATCGCTACCTGTTGCTTGGTCGTCTGAAATTTGAATATCTGGAACACCATTTGTTGTTGCTGTCCAATTATCAAGACTTGCATCATAGTTTTGTCTTTTTATATTTCCACTTCTTGCAACATTAATACTATGATTGAAAGCGTTAAAGTCTATTGCACTGACAAGATGAGTAATATCACTTGAATCTCCACGAATATTTGATTTTGTTTCGTAGTAGAATGAACCTTCGCCACTGAAATTGCATGATGAGAAAATATATTCGCAATATGCTGTGTGTTTGTTTGTAACATCAATATTATATACTGCACCGCAACCAACACTTGAAGCGTCAATATTTGTTTTGTTTGTCATTGAGTTTTTCATATAACCAAGTTTTAAGTTATATACCAAACCTGCAACTCTTTTTCCAACAAGTATCAATTGACCAACCATACAGTTTTCAATTGAACCTAATGAAATACCAACAAGTCCAGCAACATTTGAACCAGTGATTTGTTCATAGTTCGCACAATATCTAACAACAGAATCTGCTGAACTTCCAAGATAACCAACTACTCCTGCAAATGTCATATCGCTTGCTTCTGTGTTTCCATAAATTTCGCCATGATTTGCACATGATATAACAGCTCCGCCAGAAACAGCAACAATACCAACAGCATATCCTGTACCTGGTTTTCCTGTTACAGAAATCTTTCCACTATTTTTGCAATCTTGAACTGAGTTTGTATTGTATGAAGTAATACCTGCAACCCATGCTTCTGCTGGTGATTTTTCATAAGTAATTTCTACACTTGATTTGCTAGATAAAATCTTTCCATGATTTTCTGCAATCAATCCAGCCAAATATAATTTTGAACTATTATAATCTGTTGAAATTGTATTTTCTGCAAAGCAAGTATCAACAACACCATTATTATAAGCAGCAAGTGAAGCAACGTGATCAGCATTTGTGATATCTCTAATTGTTGCATTTACAACAATATAAGAGAGACTTGCATTTTGACCCAATGTTTTGAATACAGCAGCACAACCATCCGCTACACCATCATTTGAAATGATTTCCAAATAGATTTTGAATTGTGGATTTCCTTGTTCATCAAGTGGACAAGTCAATTTACCATTGAAGTCAAATGGCTTGTATCCTCTTTCTGATGAAAGATAGATGTTTTCTTTTAAGATATATTTAACTTGTGAGTCTGCGTTTGAAAGTTTTTCAACAAAATTGTCATTTGTTATATCAGCAGGAGAAGCATAGTTTTGAACTCTTGAACTGATATAATTTACTGCAAATGAAAGTTGTGGAACATTGACACCTTCTTCAATTGTCCAAACACCTTCTGCGAATTGCCAATATTGCGCTTCATTTCTTGAATCCATAAATGAATAGTAAACTTCTTGAGTTTTTAATTCTTCTGTTGTTTTTCCATAAACGCCGTAATCATCACCTGAAATTGCATTTACTTGTGTGAAGATACCATTTATATTTGGATTTATATCTGTGCTGAAATAATTTCCATAAATTGTATTATGATTTGTATCGCTATTATAATTGTTGTTATATCCAACAATGCCTGCCATAACTGATGTTGTAGAATTTGAGAATTGCATAACTGAATAAGTATCTGCTATGTTAGATTTTATATTATTTTCTGCATTTGCGCCAAATGATGCATATTCTACCATACCAGCAATACCACCCGCATAAGTGCCATCACCACTTGTGATAACGCAATCAGTTTTTAATGAACCAGCATAACAATTTTCAACTGTTGAACCTGCCATGTATCCAACAAGACCACCAACTGCTTTTGAACTTTCTGTTGTCATTGAAACTTCTGCACTTGAACGCATAATTGTTGCAACGCTCTTTTTTGAAGCCAAAATTGAAGAACCAGCAAGTCCGCCTGTTGCATTGTTTGTGCCTGAAACATTAAGAGCAGAATTTTTAACTTGTGATTTTAATATAGTGCCATTGTTTAATCCAACAAGACCACCAACGTTTGCATTGATAACTGTGTTTGTGATATTTGATGAATCAACAATTGCATTTTCTATTGTACCTGCATTAACACCTGCAAGTGTTCCTACATTTTGAGAACTTGCTGTAATTGTTGTTGCACTAAGATTTGCGCCTTTTACATAACCATTTGTGCCAATTTTTGCAAATAAACCAACATTATTGCTGTTATTGTTTGCTACTGACAAATTTGAAATGGTTTTTCCATTAAAGTCGAAATTTCCTGTAAAACCACTTTCATCATCAGCACCAATAGGTGTCCAATCACCTGTCAAAGCAATGTTTGAAACAAGTTTGTAACTGCTTGAAAGTGGATAAGTCAAACTTTCACCATCTTCAAGATTTGTTGTTGTACCAATTTTTGAAAGTTGTTCTTGATTTTTTATAAGATATGGTGTAGCGTAATTACCATCTCCTACTGTTACCTGAATATTTACAGGATTAAATCCTTTCAAGTTGCTTGTTACAACTATTGTTGTTGAACCACCAGACAATGCCTTAAAATTATAATTTTCTGTATCGTCAGTTATTCTAACAATTGAAGTGTTTTGAACATCAATATAAACTTCTGTTCCTGCCTTCAAATCTTTTTTAACGATATCTAAATTGAAATTTTCACCATTGTTTACTTCGTAAACTGTTTGATTTACGTACAAAATTTCTTCTCTTGTCATAAATCTAAATACTGTAAAGCCCATACCAAGAGCAACTACGCATATAATAACAAATACCCAAAATCTTTTCATAAAATCTCCTTTGTCTTGAATATTATACTTTATTAAAAATCAATTGTCAATACCCTTTCAAAATTTTGTTTAATATTTATTATATAGTTTATTTATATTAAAATATTTTATCAATATAATTGCACAATTTGCCATAAAAAAAATCAAAAAAATGCATTTATGTGCTTGACAATAAAAATATGATTTGATATTATTATTGTGCGTTGCAAAAAAATAGTCAAATATTGCAACAAATATCAAAAAGGTTGGCACAACCTATCGGTTTGTAAAAACTGACAAATAGTGCGAAAAATTATATTCCTCGGTAGCTCAATGGTGGAGCACTCGGCTGTTAACTGGGCGACGCGTAAAAAAAGTTGCCAGTGGCAAGTTTTTAGCCAATGAACAAAGTGAATGACAAGCCGGCGAAAAGCTATGCTTGAGCCCGAATGGTTGGCACAACCTATCGGTTTGGAAACCGATTTAATCGTG
>CADBPU010000091.1 GCA_902796635.1 uncultured Eubacteriales bacterium
GCAAAGCCACACCCGAAATTACAAGTGCAACAAACGCCATAGCACTAAAAAATTTTTTTGAATTTAATTGATTTTTCATAACTATCTCCTACTTTATAATAACACAAAATTGTTTGTTTGAAAAGTGGTAAATAAAAATTTGTATAAATATTAACTATATTTTTTTTACAAAGTCTGTAAAATATTTTGGAAGTGGTATTTCACAAACTATTTCTTTTTTTGTTGTTGGTTGAGTAAAACAAATTTTGTAGGCACATAATAGTTGACCCGTGAGCGATTTGTCTTTGTTTTTTATTCCATACAATTTGTCGCCAGCAACGGGATGCCCAATATATTTTGAGTGGACACGGATTTGATGAGTTCTACCTGTTTTAAGTTCAAAATGCACAAGTGAATATCCCCTGAGTTTTGAAACTACTTCATATTTTGTGATTGCTTCTTTGCCAACATTGTTGTCGCAAACTTCCATCATCTTTCTGTTCTTTTTGCTACGAGCAATATGTGTGATGATTTCTCCGCTATCTTCTTTTGGCGTACCAACAAGCACTGCCATATAATGGCGCTTGCACTCTTTTGTTTGAATTTGACGTGATAGTTCCAAATGTGCTTTGTCATTTTTTGCAACAACCAAAAGCCCACAAGTATCTTTGTCAAGCCGATGTACTATGCCCGGCCTGAAACTGCCATTTACTGCACTCAAATTTTTTGTGTAAAACATAAGTGCATTGACAAGTGTGCCGTCATAATTGCCAACAGCTGGATGAACCACCATGCCCTGTGGCTTGTTGATGACAAGTAAGTCATCATCTTCATAAACAATATCTAAATCAATATTTTGTGGAGTTGCAGTTAATTCATGCTTCTCAAAATCTTCAATAATAATCAAATCATTAAGACAAACTTTATAGCCCGCTTTGACATTTTTTGCATTGACGAAAATCTTTTTTTCTTCTATCAAATTTTTTATGCTACTTCTTGTCATATTCAACTTGTTTGTCAAAAAAATATCAAGTCTTTCCCCCACACAATCTTCAATCAATATCTTTTGCATTATTTTCTCCACTTTCTATTGAGATTTGTTCTCACTAATATCATTTTTATTATTATTTTCTACACTATATGTTTTGTTAGTTTCAAAACTTTTAGCATCGCCATTTGGCAAATTTTTGTTTGATATATTAGCTTTGCTAATATCTTTTTGAGATTTTGTACCAATTTCGTTTTTTGTCGCAAAGAAAATAATGTAAATGACAAGCAAGATAATTCCAAATGTAAGCGACATATCTGCAACATTAAAAACTGGAAAATTTATAAAATCTAAATATATAAAATCTCTAACATAGCCAAACAAAATTCTATCAATCAAATTGCCAACTGCGCCTGCCATCACAAGTGCTGTTGAAACACCAAACAATTTTGATTTTTTTTGATACATTATATCAAATATAGCAAGTATTATTATGAACAAAATTGTTATAGAAATCAAGAACCATGTATGTCCTTCAAGTATAGAAAAACCAGCACCAATATTTCTTGCTGGTGTGATTGAAACAACGTTTTTTATTATGTCAACGCTTTGCCATTTGCTTTGGTCTTGTGGAACAATAATTGCTT
This sequence comes from uncultured Eubacteriales bacterium, assembly GCA_902796635.1. Lineage (GTDB taxonomy): Bacteria > Bacillota > Clostridia > Christensenellales > UBA1242 > UBA9845. Next base: position 1,615 of record CADBPU010000091.1, read on the forward strand.
TCAAAACCAAATCAACAGCAATCAAAACTGCTATGATAATATATTTCCACCAATAGTTTTTGAAATACGTTTTGAGTTGCAGTTTTACCTTTTGCCAATTTATTTTTTTGTCATCAGTCATATATTGATTATATCATAAAAAAAATTATTAATATACTATTTTTGATATGTAAAAAAAATTACAGAGTTGCAAGTTTGATTGATTTTGGCATAATAACATACAATTCATTTTGAAGTCTTGATATTTTCGCTCTTAATGAATACAAAGCACCACTCAAATAATCTGCCATGTTTTGATACTCTGTTTTTTTTATGTTTGCAAAATTTATAATTACAGGTTGTCCGCCAGCAACACAATCAATAACCTTGTTGAGTTCGCTGACGTTTTTTGGTGCATAAACAACCAAACTCGACATGTTTATACCATCATATTTATTCACTTCGTCATTGATTTTTACTTCCAAACTTTTATTCTTTTCTTTTGTAAAATTTTGTATTAATGTTTTAAGTAAACCCATGACACCCCACTATTTTGTTATATTCTTTTGAAGTAATAAAAAACTATCAATAATGCTTGCTGTTGCATATTTAATATCACTTGATGTATTTTGACTTATGAGTATCATTGATATGTTTGAAATAACTTCACTTTGAAAAATTTTAACACGTGAGACTATGCTTTCAAAATTATTTTGAAATATATGATTGAAACTTTCCTTTTCTTCTTGACATGTTTCCTTAAAAACTTGCAATTTCTGCTTTGCTTCGGCATCCAAAATCTCGCCCCTATCAAGCGAAACACAAATTTCATATAATTTTTCATAAGCACGATTCACAAGTCCCAAAGCATTTTTTAAGCACGTTATTTCTTGATTCGTGAAACTTTTTGAAATAATTAATTTATTAAGCTTTATTTCCAAAATATTTGCATCAATATTTGTATTGTTATTCACAACATTTTCGGCGTCAGTTTTTGTACTGTATATATTTGCAATTAAGTAATATTTGTTTGAGTATTTAAGCACATATCCTGCTCCATCTTGAAGTTTGACATTATTGACTTCTTCTGCAATATTTGAAAACTCATCACTATTATATAAACTAACCGCGTAATATTTAACTTCATCAAACAGCAAATACTTGTTCAAACTCAGCGCACCAACGACATCATATTTTGAAAACACAAAAAAACAGCCAGCAAAAATCAGCACTGAACATAAAAAGAGCAAAAATAAAAATTTGACTTTTTTTGTCTTTGTATTTTTTGATATTTTTTTGTAAATATAACCGCCGTCTGTTTTAATAATTGGCATAAAAACTTGACCTCAAAATAAATTGTTTGTAAAATATATATATGCAAATAAACAGCCATTTTTGATTGCATTTTTTGATGCAAAAAGTGGCAAAAGGAGTAATAAATGAAAATAAAACCATTATTGGACAAAGTTGTTTTGGAACAAGCACCCGTAGAAGAAAAAACAGCAAGTGGCATTGTTTTGCCAAACTCTACAAAAGAAAAACCAGCAATTGCAACTGTTGTTGCTGTTGGAGATGGTGGCTTTGTTGATGGAAATGAAGTAAAAATGTTAGTAAAAGAAGGCGACAAAGTCTTGTACTCAAAATATGCAGGAAGTGATGTAAAACTTGACGGAAAAGATTATATCGTCATAAAACAAGCAGACATCATGGCTATTATTGAATAATATTTTATAAAAGATAATTCTAAATATAAAATAAAATGATTATAAATTAGGAGAATTTATGGCAAAAAAGATTATTTTTGGAGATGAAGCAAGAGAAAAATTGCAAAAAGGCGTTGATGCAGTTGCAAACGCAGTAAAAATCACATTGGGACCAAAGGGAAGAAATGTTGTTTTGGATAGGCAATACGACACTCCACTCATCACAAATGATGGTGTAACAATCGCAAAAGACATTGAACTTGAAGACCCTTTTGAAAATATGGGTGCAAGCTTACTCAAACAAGTCAGCATCAAAACAAATGATGTTGCAGGAGATGGAACAACCACAAGTGCTTTGCTTGCACAAGCCATTGTGACAGAAGGCATGAAAAATTTTGTGGCAGGTGCAAATCCTGTTATGCTTAAAAAAGGAATAACAAAAGCAACAGAAATTGTTGTTGATGAACTTAAAAAACAAAGTGTTGCTGTTGAAGGAAGGGCAGAAATTGAGCAAGTTGCTTCAATCAGTGCTGGAGATGAAGAAATTGGAAAACTTATTGCTGATGCATTTGAAAAAGTTGGCAAAGATGGGGTTATTACCATAGAAGAAGGCAAAACTTTGGAAACCACATTGAAACTTTCTGCCGGCATGCAATTTGACAGGGGCTATTTAAGCCCATATATGAGCACAAATATGGAAAAAATGGAAGCAGAACTTGAAGATTGCTATTTACTTTTGACAGATAAAAAAATAAGCAATGTACAAGAAATTTTGCCTATACTTGAACAAGTTGTAAAACAGGGTTTGAAACTATTGATTGTTGCTGATGACATTGAAGGAGAAGCACTAACTACCCTAATTGTAAACAAATTGCGTGGAACATTTAACTGTGTTGCAGTAAAAGCTCCAAGTTATGGAGATAAAAGAAAAGAAATTTTGGAAGATATTGCAGTACTTACTGGCGCAACAGTAATAAGTGAAGAAAAGGGCTATACTCTTTCAAACGCAACACTTGAAATGCTTGGTAGAGCAAAAACAGTAAAAGTTTCAAAAGACACAACCACCATTGTTGACGGCTATGGCGATAAACAAAAACTTGAAGAAAGAAAACAAGTGATAAAAGCGCAAATGGAAAACACAACAAGTAGTTTTGACAAAGAAAAACTTGCAGAACGACTTGCAAAACTGTCTGGTGGCGTTGCTGTAATCTCTGTTGGCAGTGCAACAGAAGTTGAACTAAAAGAAAAGAAATTGCGTATTGAAGATGCACTTTCTGCCACAAAAGCAGCTAGCGAAGAAGGAATTGTTGCAGGTGGTGGCGTTGCATTGCTTCAAACAAAACCAGCACTCAAAAAATATATTGCAACACTTAAAGGTGATGAAAAAACAGGTGCAGAAATTGTTCTAAAAAGTTTGGATGCACCAATAATACAAATTGCAGAAAACAGTGGCGTTGATGGTGGTGTGATTATTTATAAGATTGAAAAAGAAAACAAAAAGAACTTTGGTTATGATGCCTACAAAGAAGAATATGTTGATATGATTTCTGCTGGCATTGTTGACCCAACAAAGGTGACCCGTAGTGCAATTCAAAATGCAACAAGCGTTGCAGGAACACTACTCACAACAGAAAGTTTGGTTGCAGAAATAAAAGATAAGCAAAAAGCAAATCAAGATTCAAATGGTGGAATGTATTAATAAATAAAACAAAAAAAATGGGAGACAAAATCTCTCATTTTTTATTTACTAAATTCATCGCGATAAACCGGAATTTTGTATCTTTTTAAGAATATTTTAACCATATCAATGACCCAAAATATAACTGCCAATCCTTCAAAAACCAAAACAAATTGGTAGATTTGATATATAATATTATTTGAATCAATTATTCCAAGTGCCAAAATTACTGATGATAATGATAAGCCAATAACTGTTGAAAATAACATGAAAAGTCCTTGCCAAATTTTGCCTACATAAAAATGATGTGCACCAAATAGCCCCAAAAAGATTGAAAGCAAAATAAGTTTTTTACGTTTTACGTCTGGTGGAGTTTGCGTTGTATACAATACATCATCTTTATAAACGCTTCTTTTTGCCTTTTTTGCTGCTTTGTTTGTGGCTTCTGCCATAAGTCGCAAATCAAAACCGCAATTATGACATTTAATCTGTTCTGGTTTGATTTTTGCATAACACTTTGGACAAATCATAAAATCTCCTGATAATATTATAACAAAAAATCAAATTTTTGCAACAAAAAACTTCATTATATAATGAAGTTCTTATTTATTATTCGTTATCTACTTTTGCCATATAAGAGATAAGGTCAACTGTTTTGTTGCTATAACCCCACTCGTTGTCATACCATGCAACCAATTTCACAAATTGTTCGTTTAGCATAATTCCGGAAGCAGAATCAAAAATAGATGTTCTTGGGTCAGTAATAAAATCAGTACTTACAACTGGTTCTTCTGTATAGCCAAGTATTCCTTTCATTTCGCCAACGCTTGCCTTCTTTACAGCATTTTTAATCTCGTCATAAGTTGTAGGTCTTGCAAGACGACAAGTCAAATCTACTGCACTGACATCTGCTGTTGGAACTCTAAAACTCATGCCAGTAAGTTTGCCTTTGAGTTCTGGTATAACATCGCCAACTGCCTTTGCTGCGCCTGTTGAACTTGGAATGATATTCATTGCTGCTGCTCTGCCACCACGCCAATCTTTTTTGCTTGCGCCGTCAACAATAAGTTGAGTTGCTGTGTAGCTGTGAATGGTTGTCATAAGTCCTTCAACAATGCCAAAATTGTCATTGATAACTTTTGCAAGTGGTGCCAAGCAATTCGTTGTGCAACTTGCATTTGAAACTATGTTCATATCTTTTGTGTACTTTTTGTTATTTACACCCATAACAAACATTGGCATTTCTTTGCCCGGTGCTGTAACAATAACTTTTTTTGCACCAGAACTTAAATGCACTTGTGCTTTGTCTGCACTTGTAAACTTTCCTGTTGCTTCTGCAATATATTCCGCACCATACTCTGCCCAGTTCAATTTTGTTGGGTCAAGTTCTGCATAAAATCTAATAAATTTTCCATTGATTTTGAGACCATTTTCAACAACTTCAATATCCGCATCAAGTTTTCCATGCATGCTGTCATAAGTTAATAAATATTTTGCATAGTCTGGTGCAATAAATGGGTCATTTACTGCAACAACTTCAACATCACTTCTTTTAAGTGCAACTCTCAAAATTAGTCTTCCTATTCTTCCAAATCCATTGATACCAATTTTTGCTATTTTCATATGTTTTCTCCTTTAATCACTTTTCAAATTATTTCAAATTTTCTGGATTAAGCCCTTTAAGTTCATCCAAAACAAACAAACCATCACGTCTAATAAGTTTATCATCAAACCATATTTCTCCGCCACCATATTCTTTTCTTTGGCACAAAACCATATCCCAGTGCACAGCACTGTTGTTGCCGTTGTAGGCGTCATTATAACAACTACCCGGTGTGAAATGAATGCTTCCGCAAATCTTTTCATCAAATAAAATATCGAGCATTGGTTCCAAAATATAAGGATTTAAGCCAAAAGAGAACTCGCCAACATATCTTGCGCCTTCATCTGTATCAAAGATTTGATTGAGATACAAATTTCCACCATTTGAGCAGGTTGCATTGATAATCTTTCCGTCCTTAAATTCTAGGCAAACATTATCAAAACGTCTGCCAGAATATAGTGTTGGAATATTGTATGTTATTTTTCCGTTTACACTATTTTTTACAGGTGCTGTATAAACTTCTCCGTCAGGAATATTCATTTCGCCAGCACATTTCACTGCTTTTATGCCTTTAATACTAAAAGTCAAATCAGTGTTTGGTGCAACAATTCTAACCTTGTCAGTTCTTTCCATAAGTTCTTTAAGGGGCGTCATTGCATCGTTCATTTTTTGATAATTAAGATTGCAAACATTATAAAAATGTTTTTCAAATGCTTCTGTGCTCATATTTGAAAGTTGAGCAAGTGCACCTGTTGGATATTTCAAAATAACCCACTTTGTTTTTTCAACTCTTATGTCATGATGAATCGGCTTTGAATAATAAATTGAACGAATTTGCATTTTGTCTTGTGGCACATCGCTGAGTTCATAGACATTATCGCCACTTGATATGCCAATATATGCGTCCATATCTTCAAATATTTGCTTCATATACTTGGTGCAAAGTTCTGTATGTTCAATATTACTGCCACTTATTATTTCTCTTTGAAGTGAACTATCCGTCATGTGTAAAAAGGGATATGCATTTTGTCTGTATATCTCCTTTACAATTTCTTTTACTAAATTTTTTGCACATGGCGAAAACTCAATCAAAACTTTTTCTTTTGGCTTTATTTTACAGCTATAATTAACTAAATTTTTTGCCAAAATTGTATCTTTATTTTCCATTTATACCTCAAAATAATATTAAACATTTCAAAAATAATTATTCAATATTTAATATCATAAGATAAAAAACTTAATTTTTACTTTTCATCAAGATATTTTATTTTTGTCTTTTTATAAACAAAACCTTTATACAAGTTATATAGACCAATAACCGCAAAAACAATCATAAGTCCAATACCAATCAAAACATACATTGAGCGATTTGTTGCATCAATTAGTTTTGAAGTAAAAATTAACACAAATAGCATTGCCAAAGATAGCAGTAAAGATGTGCAACCAAAAAACAAATTTTTGTTAAAAACTTTTTCGTGATTTTTTACTTTAAGTATTTCATTTGAATATAAAACGGTGACTCTGAAATCAACCCAACAATCAAAATTTCTTAAATAATAATTTTTTTGTGGAAATTCTTTGATAACTTCAACAACATTATCTGCAAAAAGTTGAAATGTTCTCATTGCTCTAAAATCTTTGTTTAGACCTGCAACACCAACCAACAAATCACCAAGTTTTCTAAATATTTTGCCAAAAAAGTTGCCGATTTTTTGAAAGAAATTTTGTTTTTCTTTTTCTTTTTTGATAAGAACAATCTGTGCTTTGTTTTCCCACTCAACCAAAAGTTTCAACAAATAATCTTTATAATTCAAGTCATTTAGGTCTGCAACAATAACACAATTTCCATTTGCTTTTTCAAAGCCATCTGTAATGCAATCATTATAACTTTGGCCTTTTTCAATTTGATAAAACATAAAGTGTGAATCTGTTGGTGCATCTGCTGGAAGTTCTCCACTATAATAATACAAAACTTCAAAATCGTATTTATCCTTAAAAAATTCGGTCAATCCATTAATTGTTTGACCTAATCTATTTAAGTTTTCAAAAACAGGCGAAATTATCGAAACTTTTTTCATTAATACTCCTTATGATATTATTATAAGTGAAAAGTTAAAATAATAAAAGCAAAATTGACCTTTTTTATAAAATTTTATTATGAATTACAAGTTTTATGATATAATGACAATATAGATTGGAGGCAGAAATGGAATTAAAAAATGGTTCTTATCTCTTGAACAAAGCAAAAAAAGGTAAATATGCTGTTGGTGCTTTTAATTTTAGCAATTTGGAACAATTAAAAGCAATACTAAACGCTGCAAGCAAAAAAAATAGTGATGTAATAGTTCAAGTGAGTTCAAGCGCAATTAAATATATGGGACTAAATGTCATTGTTCCTATGGCCACTGCCCTTGCAAAAGATTTGGACATTGCTGTTTGCCTAAATTTGGACCATGGAAAAGATTTTGAAATTGTAAAACAATGTGTTGATGCTGGTTTTACTAATGTTATGATTGATGCTTCGAGTTTAAGTTTTGAAGAAAATGTAAAAATTACAAAACAATGCGTGGAATATGCACACAAATTTGGTGTGAGTGTAGAAGCCGAAATTGGAAGTTTGAAAGGTGTTGAAGACGAAGTTGTTGCAAAAGAGAGTTTGTTTACAAAGCCACAAGATGCCAAAAAATTTGTTGAACTCACTGGCGTTGATAGTCTCGCTATCAGTATTGGTACAAGTCATGGTGCATATAAATTTGAAGGAAAAAGTCATTTGGATATTGAAAGATTGAAGGAAATTGAAAAAGCAACAAATATTCCACTTGTTTTGCATGGTGCAAGTGGTGTTGGTGAAGAACTAAAACAAAAATTCGTTGCAAGTGGTGGCAAAATTGGCAATGCAAATGGTGTGAGTGATGAAAATTTGATTGAAGCAATAAAATTTGGAATATGCAAAGTCAATGTAGACACAGATTTGCGCATTGCATTTACAACAGGAATAAGAAATAAATTGAAAGATGAAACAAATTTCAATCCACGTGATTACTTACTTGAAGGGATAAAAGAAATTGAATACGAAGTATCAAAAAGAATTGATATATTGAACAAAAATAGAATCAATTAATTATTTTATAATTAAAATAAGCATAAAAAAAACTCAGTAAAAA
>CADBPU010000092.1 GCA_902796635.1 uncultured Eubacteriales bacterium
CTTTTTCTGGATCAACAACATAGTTATTAACACCAAAGAGCATAACTTTTTGTTTTGCAACAACTGCTTCTTTTCTACGAAGTTTTGCTTTGTCGCTTTCCAAATTCTTTTTTATTTTTCTAAGTGGAACATATTCTTTTTTGTTTGCTTTTAATTCTTTTTCGCTAGCGGCAAGTCTTTCTTCCAAAACTGCTTTTCTTGCTTCAAGGGCTTCAACACTTTCGCTTTCTGTCTCAACAACTTCTGGTTTTTCTTCAAGTTTCTTTGCAAGTTCTTCTTTTTCTGCTTGAAGTGCTGCAAGTTGAGCTTTAAGTTCTTCAAGTTCTTTATTCTCTTCAACTGGTTCTTCTGCTGGTTCTTCTTCTACAACTTCTTCTACAACTTCTTCTTCAACAGGTTCTTCAACAACTTCTTCTGCTACTTCTTCTTGTGCAGGTTCTTGTTTTGCCAAAAGTAATGATTTGAGTTCTGCAATTTGATCTTTAAGTTCATTATATTCTTCGCTTGTCACTTCTTCTTCCTCCTCTGGTTCTTCAACTGGTTCTTCAACCGCTTCTTCTTCTGCTGGTTCTTCTTCCGTAGCTTCTGAGTTGATATCAGCAATCAATTTTTGATACATAGCTTCAAGATCTTCATCTTCTGCCACTTCTTCATCTTCTTCGTCTTCCAATTTGCTTTGTTCAACTGCTCTACGTCTTTCTTCGATTTCCTTTCTTTCTGCATCAGCAAGGTCAAGGTCAACAGTTTCATCAACTTCTTTTGCTTCTTCTTTTGCTTTTTCTTCTTTTGGTTCGTCATCAAAAGTCAACTGATAGTCTTTGTTTTCAAGTAAAAGTTGTTCATTTGCTTCCATTGGCTCACTTTTTGCGAAAGGTTTTACTTCTTTTTTGTCTATAATTGAAACTACAAGTGCAGCAAGTAAATAAATTACAAGACCTGCTACTGCTATAATTGCAAGTACAGCCAAAACATACAAAATTGCTGTTCCAAAATCCATAATTTCCTCCATATTTTTGAACATAATTTGCGATTTTTTTTCGCAATCGCGCTTTACATACATATATTATCACATATTTTTTATAATTTCAATAGTAAAATAGATTTTTTTTATTTTTTTTTATAATTTATTAAAAAAGCATTTACTTTTATAAAAAATGGAGCTAATGACGGGACTTGAACCCGTGACCTCTGCCTTACCAAGGCAGTGCACTACCAACTGTGCTACATTAGCAAATAACAATTTTGCTTCTTCGTACCATATTTTACATACATTTACGGTAGGTCCTTTTGGACTCTTCCGGCGGAACATAAAGTTCCTTACGCTTTGGCTGAAAACTTGCCACCGGCAACTTTTCTTTACGCGTCGCGCCAACTGTGCTACATTAGCAAATAACCAAAAATTATGCACAATTATTATTAATTTATTGTTTTTTATTAATAAATATTAAACAATATCTTAAAATCTAACATAATTGTTATTTTGAAATAAAATTATTTTACTCTTTTGATTTCTGTTATAGAAGATGTTAAAACAACTGTGCTTTCATTTAATTGAAGGTACTTTTTTTCCAAAATCTTTTCTACAACTTCTTCAAAATTTTTGCTTTTTACTGTAATTGAGTAAACTTTGTTTGCGATTGTTAAAATTTCGATTTTCATACTTTTTACCTCACTGCAAAATTATATAATTTTAATAAAATTATGTCAACACTATTTTAATTTTATTTTAATAAAAAAAGATTATTCTAAATAAAAAAGCCATAATTTTTGTTATTATGACTATAAATATTTAATTATTTATATTATTAAACAATTTGTATATTAAAAGTGATTTTCTTTGTTGGACTATCAATTTCTATACAAACATAACCAGTATCAAACAAAGAAAATGTGATTTTGTGGTCATCAATACTAATAATTTCTATAAGTTCAGTTCCACTTTTAATATTTATATTATTTTTATCCTTCTTGCTTCCCGTATCAAATTCAATAAAAACAACCTCATCACTTAAATTAAAAGTATAATTCTCTGTTATTTCTGTTTTGTAAGGGCTGTCTTCATTTGCTTCTATAACCGCAACTTGAATTTCAATAGACAAATTTTCTGTCGCACTTGATTTTATGTAAGCCATAAGAGTACAAGTTCCTGTGCTTTTGGCGAAAATTTCTCCACTTGAATTATCTATTTCCAAGATATTTGAATTGTTTGTTGCATAAATAATTTTTTCTGTACAATTTGATGGTTGAATAGTAAATTCAGTTGAATTTAATGTGTAAGTATTGTTTTTGTATAGCGTTAAGTTTTCATAATTATATACAAAACTTGTGGCATATACATTAGTTTTGTTTGAGTTTGAATTAAAACTCAAAATAAATACACTCGCAATTGCCACAATAGTTAAAACAGGCAAAGTCCAAATAAAAAATTTCTTCATACAAAAAATATAAGATTTTTGTCGTTTTTTGTCAACTAATTATATCCAAACCATAATTTGCAATAAAAAAATGCAATAAAAATTGCATTTTACATATCTAAATTTTCTTCCGATTTGTTTTCTTTTTCTTTTTGAACTTTCAAATTATGTTCGTATATCCTTGCTTTTTCCATGTTGCCATTTTCCATAGCATTTAGAACTTGGGATTTGTCTATATATTTTTTCTTTGATAAATATTCTAATTGTTCAAATGTTGGCATAACGCCATTTTCATAATCTCCCCAAAATTCAGCAATTGGTTGAGAGTATTGATTTTCAGCAGAAATATGTATCCATCCGAGTTTTTCTAATTCTGTACTTGTTTTATGATGCAAAAAGACTGCTTGCAATTCATGGAATTCAAATTCACATCCATAAAAATTGCCTTCTCTATCCAGCCAACCAAATTTGCTTTTTTTATTCAACACATCTGTGCCTTCCCAGTCAAGATGATAAAAATCTTGTGCTTCAATAATTTTCAAATTACTGATATCTTTTGGCTGTGATTCACCACCAAATATATGATATAATCTTGCACTATTGAGTGGGTCGCCTTTATACTCCCACCAAATATTATTATATAGAACAAATTTTCTCATACTTATATAATAACTCATTTATACATATAAGTCAATATTAAA
>CADBPU010000093.1 GCA_902796635.1 uncultured Eubacteriales bacterium
AAAAAGTCGAGTGATAGCAAAATCGACATTTTGGCAGAGCAAAAAAAACTTTTTGATGCAATGGAAGAAAAAAATATTCGTTTGATGCAAAATCAACAAGAACTTTTAAGTCAAATGAACAATTCTCAAATAAGTTTGATAAAGGCATATAACGACCACATTGTCGATAATATTAAGCACATGAGTGATGCAAACGAAAAACAGTTGAGCTTAGCTAATCAAAAAATGGCAGAGATGCTGGAAAATAATGCAAAAGAAATGCAACGTCTTGTTTTGGCGACAACAGAAAATTTGAAAGAAATGCGTGAAAGCAACGAGAAAAAATTGGACGAGATGAGAAATGTTGTTGACGAAAAACTCAACGCCACACTTCAAGATAGGTTGAACAAAAGTTTTGCTCTTGTAAGTCAACAACTTCAAGCAGTTACAAAAGGGCTTGGAGAAATGCAAACACTTGCTGTTGGTGTTGGCGACCTTAAGAGAGTTATTACAAATGTCAAAACTCGTGGAACATTTGGAGAAGTTCAACTTGGCATCTTGCTTGAACAAATGCTTTCTCCAAATCAGTTTGAAAGTCAAATCAACACAAATCAAAGCAATAATGATAGAGTGGATTATGTTATTCACTTGCCAGGCAAAGATGACAAAGATTTGTTGCTTCCTGTGGACGCAAAATTTCCAATGGAAGATTACATACGACTTCAAGATGCCTATGATACTTTGGACCAAGCACAAATTGAAAAATGTCAAAAAGCATTGCAAACAAGAATAAAAGAAGAAGCAAAAAAGATATTTACAAAATATGTATGTCCACCAACAACAACAGACTTTGCAATAATGTATCTTGCAACGGAAGGACTTTATAGCGAAGTAATAAAAAATACAGAACTTGTAAACAAATTACAACAAGAATTGCATATTTTGATTTGTGGACCAACAACGCTTTCTGCACTTCTCAATTCGCTTCAAATGGGCTTCAAAACACTTGCGATTGAAAAACGCAGTGCAGAAATTTGGAATATGCTTTCAGTTTTCAAAAAAGAGTTTGCAACTTATGTTGAACTATTGGAAAAAACTCAAAAGAAACTGAGTGAAGCAGAAAGCACAATAGAAGACGCATCAAAAAAGAGTCAAAAGATATCAAAACAACTTTCAAAGGTGGAAGATATCGGTGGAGAGATTGACAAAAATTAATTATAATTATTCGTTGCTAATTTTAGGTTGAATTATATTCAACCTTTTTTAATTTTTTTCAAAACTGATGTTTAATCTACATGACAAAAAAAAGTTTATAGTATATAATTGAATTATAATAGGAGATTGTGCGTTGAAAAAATTTGCTCACTTGCATTTGCATACTGAATATAGTTTGCTTGATGGTGCCATAAGAATAAATGATTTGACAAAAATATGCGAAAAATTTGATATGCCGGGTATCGCCATAACAGACCACGGCAACATGTATGGTGCTTACAAATTCAATAAAAAAATTGTGGCCTACAACAAAAAAGTTGATGAGTATAATGCAGATGAAACGCACACAGAAAAAAAACAGCACATAAAAGGTGTCATTGGTTGTGAGTTTTACTGTTGTCCAGACCACACTCACAAACTTGGAAGAGATGAAACCAGCCATTTGATTTTGCTTGCAAAAAATATGCAAGGTTATCAAAATTTGTGTAGGTTAAACAGCATTGCTTTTATTGACGGATTTTACTATAAACCAAGAATTGATTATAAATTACTTGAAAAATATCATGATGGTCTTATTTGTCTTTCTGCTTGTATTGTTGGTGATTTGCCAAAACTGATTCTTGCAAGGCGTTTTGATGAAGCCGAAGCACTTGCTTTAAGATTTAAGGAAATGTTTGGCGATGACTATTATTTTGAAGTTCAAAATCACAACTTGCCAGAAGAACTTTTTGTGCGCACAAAATTGCGTGAAATGGGAGAAAAACTTTGCATTAAACTTGTTGCAACAAACGACTGCCACTATCTTGAAAAACAAGACGCAGAAGTTCAAGATGTTTTGATGTGTATTGCAATGAAAAAAACTCTTGACGACCCAAACAGATTAAAATTTAATGCCCCAGAGTATTATGTAAAAACAAGGGAAGAGATGGAAAAAGCCCTTGCTGGTTTTGAAGATGCTTTGGATAATACTGTTGAAGTGCTTGATAAATGTGAACAAATTGTGCTTGAAAAAGGTGATTTGATTCCGGGATACAAGCCAGAAGATGGAAGCACCCCAGAAGAATTTTTGAGAAAGATAACCGAAGAAGGATTAAAAGAAAAATATAGCGAAATAACGCCAGAAATAAGAGAGCGTGTTGAATATGAAATGGGCCTTATCAACAAAATGAAATTCACTGAATACTTTTTGATTGTTTGGGACTTTATTCATTGGGCAGAAGAACATAATATAGAAGTTGGCCCGGGGCGTGGAAGTGGTGCAGGAAGTATCATTGCTTATTCAATAGGTATCACAAAAGTAGAACCACTCAAATATGGCTTACTTTTTGAAAGATTTATCAATCCAGAACGTGTATCAATGCCAGATTTTGATATTGATTTTCCGTCTGACACATGGATTGAAGTTAGAAATTATTGTAGAGCAAAGTATGGAGAAGATAAATTTTGTGGAATTGTAACGTTTGGAACACTGGCTGCAAAAGCAGCAATAAAAGACGTTGCAAGAGTTTTGCGTATGCCTTTTAGTGAAGTAAACAAACTTACAAAAGATATTGACCCAAAACCAATTTTTAATGAAGAAAAACTAAAATTTATTTTTGGTATTGCAGATAAAGACTACAAAGCTGGCGATCCTGCATTTCAAGAAAAATATAACAATGACTTAAAGCAAATAAATCCAGAACTCAGGCAAATGTATTTGGACGACCCAAACATCAAAAAAATTATTGATATTTGCGTAAAGATTGAAAATATGCCACGTCAGTGTGGACAACACGCAGCAGGCCATATCATTTGTAAAAAGACTTTGATGGACAATATTCCGCTCACAGTTAACAACGGCAGTGATATTGCACTTACACAATTTGACAAAGATGAAGTTGAACAACTTGGCTTTTTGAA
>CADBPU010000094.1 GCA_902796635.1 uncultured Eubacteriales bacterium
AACATTTTTGCATCATAATTGGTTTTTTGACTGCCTGACAAAAGATATAAAGCAAGATTGGCATCAAACTCCACACCATCAATTTGAACATCATATTTTGCAAGTTCGTGCATAAGATTTTTTGCATTAAGAACAATCTTATTAATTTGATTGTTTTTTAATAAATTAGCAAACTTTTGCAAAATTTGAGCAAAATTTAGCAATTTTTCATCGATTTTTACTATATTTTCTTCAAATTTACTATTTGCAACATGAATTTCATTGTTTATGATATGAATTGAAAACTCTTTTGTTGTTGACAAATTCTTGACTAAATCATCCAACTTTTTTTCGTCATCAATCAGTTTTGTGCTGGTGGTTTTCTTTTCAACTTTTACTTCATTTGTATCAAAAAGTTCTGTTCTTTTCAATATTGACCAAAACTCATAATGATTAAAAATTTCATAAACGTCTTTTTTGAAAGGAAAGTCAAAAGTCAAATCATCGAGTTTGTATGGTAGTTCTACATCAGTTTTTATTGTGGCAAGTGTTTTAGACAAAAAGCAAGACTCTCTGCCATCAATCAGTTTTTGTTTTAATGAACCAGATATTTCATCTAAGTGAGAATACAAATTTTCAACAGTGCCATATTTTTCAATAAGATTTTTTGCACCTTTATCTCCAACACCTGCAACACCCTTAATGTTATCACTGCTATCACCCATCAGTGCTTTGAGTTCCACAACTTGATTGGCATTTACACCATAGATTTCTTTTATGTTTTGTGGGCTCACAATCACTGCTTCACTAATGCCTTTTTTTGTAAACCAGACACTTGTTGTGCTATCTACAAGTTGGAACAAATCACGGTCTCCACTGACAACAATGGTTTCAATATCAAATTTTTTTGCCAACGTGCCAATAAGGTCATCGGCTTCAATTCCTTTTTGTTCAACAAAGGTTATATTCATTGCAGAAAGTGTTTGTTTAAGCACAGGAAGTTGAGATGCAAGCTCGTCAGGCATTTTTTTTCTGCCGGCCTTGTATTCTGCATACATATCATGCCTAAATGTTGGATGACCTAAATCAAAAGCAACAGCCATATATTTTGGCTGTTCTGTTTCAATCAATCTTATCAATATATTACAAAAACCATAAACAGCATTGCTATATTCTCCACTACTATTTTTGAGAAGTGGCAAAGCATAAAATGCTCTGTTTATCAAACTATTTCCGTCAATCAATACAAGTTTTTCTTTTTTGTCCATATATTTATTATAACATATTTTGAAAATTCTTGCATTTATTTATCACTTGTTTTTCAAAATTGATTTCGATTGTTTATTATAATTAAGAAAATATCAGTTTCAAAATATTACTTAGTCAAAATAACGTATACAATGATACATAATCAAGAAATTAGTAAGGTAAAATAAAAAAATAGGGCTAGCACCCTATTAATTTTATATTATTATTCTGCTTGTTTACTCAAACCCATAAACCAATCAACGTTTGCTGAGAATAAGTACATAATGAAGATAAGAACTGCTGTGATTGCGATTGCAATAAGAACATTGATAATTCTCTTTTTTGCTTCTTCTCTCTTTTCTGCGTTTTCTGCTTTTGCAAGCATAACACCAAGATAGATTGCATAGATAATACCAATTGCACCAACAACAATAAGAATTGGTCCAACAATGCTTTCAACAGCTCCTAAAAGTTTTTCGAGCCATGGAAATCCCATTGCTTCCAAATATTCTGCTCTTGTTCCTGTCTTTTCATCAGCTCCTTCTGTCCATTTATAAGTCTTCATCAAAGCATTCATAAATCTCATCATTAAATTCATATTTTTACCCCCAAGTAAAATATTAAAACGCTTTTACGTTTCTTTGATATTCACATTTTACCATATAAATTTATTTTTGCAAACAAATTTAATAAGTTTTTTATTTTTTTTATAAAAAATTTTTATATTATATTTGATAATGCGATTACATATTATAAATGTATTCTATCATTATGTTTACTTATTTATTATATATCATTAATCAAAAATTATCTATTCTTTGATAATTATTTGTCAATCTGTTTTTTATATGCTAAAATACATATAAATATATAAGGAGAATATAATGAATAAATTTGCAAAATTAGTTCTTTCTTTTTTGATAATGGTGTTCATTGGACTTGTTGCAGGATATATTATTTCTTGCTTAACAGGTGGATATAGTCAAATATGGCCAATAAATGGTGATTATTTACTTAGTGGGACTACTTTTATTGCTATTGGTGGCGTTCTGCTTGTATGGTTGATTTTCAAACTTAACAAATTGTCAGAAGGCTCATCTTCTTCTTCAAGTTCATCAACGGGTAGTTCAAGAAAAGGAAAAACTGCAACTGGAGAAGAAAAGGAAGCATATTTCAGCGCAAAACTTGTATCATTAAAAGAATTAAAGACAAACAAAGAATATCACTTCTGCTATTTTGGAGATTTGAAAAACCATAAATTTGATGGAATACCATTAAGAGCCGAAAGAGTTGGTAGCCATACAGAAATCAATATGCAAAAACCAATACACACACTTGTTATTGGTACAACGGGTTCTGGTAAAACAACTATGCTTGTTGACCCAACAATACAGATGCTCGCACAATGCGGAAGCAAACCATGTATGGTTATGAGCGACCCAAAAGGCGAACTTTATGCACACAACGCGCAATATTTAAGAAATTTGGGATATGATGTGCAATGCATAAATTTGCGTGAACCAAATCAATCATCAAGAGTAAATCCTGTTGAACCAGCTTTTGAAAACTTCCAAAGAGCACACAACCTTGTGAAAGAAGTAAAGGTTTATAAGGGTAAATATGACCCAAAACAATTTGAACCAGTTGTTGGTGCAACTTATGGAGATGAATGGTATGTGTTTGAAGGTGTTGCATATCCAGACAAAGAAACTCTTAAACTTTCACTTACAACAAAAAAACAAGAACTTATCAACAGTGCTTATGAAGATATACAAGACATTGCACTAGCACTTTCTCCAACAAGTGGAAATGACCCTGTTTGGAGTAATGGTGCGAGAGACTTTATTCGTGGAATCCTTATGGCTATGCTTGAAGATTCACTCAACCCTGAACTCAAACTTACAAAAGAAAAATATACATTATACAATGTTTCAAAGATTGCAGGACTAAGAGATATGGGCGACGACAATATGAAAACATTGAAAGAATATTTCAGTGGACGACCAGACACAAGTGAAGCCGTAAAACTTGCAAATACTGTTGTTGCAACCGCTGCAAGCACTGCAAAAGGTTTCTTATCTCACGTAAGCCAAGCAATGAATATGTTTGACCAAAGTATTGGAGCACTTACAAGTTCAACTGACCTTGATTTCAAAACATTTGCAGACAAGCCAACTGCCCTATTTATCATAATTCCTGACGAAAGAGATACACGTCATCAACTTGCAAATATTTATATCACACAATTATACAAAGCACTTATTGATAAAGCAAATCAAGATAAGAAAAACATAACACTTCCAAGACACGTGTACTTCCTTTTGGACGAGTTTGGAAACTTGCCAAAAATTCAAAAGATGAAAAGCTTTATTACAGCAGGTCGTAGCCGTGGAATATTCCTTATGCTGGTTGTTCAGGATTACACACAGCTTAATTCTGTTTATGGCGAACAAGACGCCGCCACAATCAAAAACAACTGTAATATTCATATTTATATTGGAACAAAAGACCAAAAAACAAGAGAAGAATTCTCAAAAAATATTGGCGAAATAACACTTGAAATGAAAAACACGTCATCAAACACTTCAACAAGTAGTCAGCCACAAGGAGATTCAATCAAATCTTCAACAAGCAAAAGTTCAAGCACAAACACAAGCACAAATCTTGTAAATGTTCCACTTATCAGTGCGAATGAACTTGACCACTTGAAACCATACGAAGTTGTAATCAATAGTTATGGACACTACTCTATGAGAACAATTTTTACTCCAACTTACAAAAATCCAGACTATCAATTTGTTCCAAGTCCACCAGGACACATCGTTACAAAACCATTTGACGAAATTGCAACTTATTATGATATTAAGGAGAGAAACAAAATTGTTTTGAAACCAGATGATGACGATGATGACGACTTTGACTTTGACTTTTCAAAATTCAAAAAGAATTAAAAATAAGACAGGAATTAACCTGTCTTTTTTTACTTAAAAAAAATTTCATATTAATTATTATGTTCATCTAAATACTTTTGACGTAGTTGACCACAAGCACCGTCAATATCTTCACCCAAAGTTCTTCTTAATGTTGCACTTTGGCCAAGTTTTGTGAGCATACTAACAAATTGCGCAGCTTTTTGCCTTGTGGTACCAATCAAATTTCTTTCTTCAACACTATTGAGTGGAATAACATTGACGTGTGTAGGAAATCCTTTGAGCAATGTTGACAACAATTTGGCATCTTCGAATGTATCGTTATTATCTTTTACAAGCACATATTCAAACACAACACGTCTATTTGACTTATCGTAATAATATTTGCATGCATCCAAGATTTCTGCTATTGAATATCTGTTTGCAATCGGCATCAATTCCCTGCGCTTTTCATCAGTTGAAGCATGAAGACTGATTGTGAGTGTAATTTTGAAATTATCATCTGCTAGTTTTTTAATCATAGGCACAAGACCACAAGTGCTTAAACTTATATTTCTTTCGCTAATATTAAAACTATCGGGTGATGAAACAAGTTTCAAAAACTTTGCAACATTTTCATAATTATCAAGTGGTTCGCCACTGCCCATCAAAACAATGTTTGTAATTTTTCTTTCTTCGCCCAACTTGCCACCCAAAAACTTGTTTGCAACAACAACTTGACCTAGTATTTCACCGGCTGTCAAATTTCTAATTAAACCATGAAGTGTACTTGCACAAAACTTACAACCCATACGACAACCAACTTGTGTGGAAACACAAAGTGTGTAGCCATACTTATATTTCATCAATACACCCTCAATAATATTATTGTCTTCAAGTTTATACAAAAACTTGATTGTGCCATCTTGTGAAATTCTTTTGTCTAAAATTGAAATTGGTTGACTGATAAAATTTTCACTTAAAATTTGCTTAATTTCTTGTGGAATGTTCATTTCCAAAAATGCTTTGCCTTGATTGAGTGCAACAAAAATTTGCCCCACACGATATCCCTTTATACCTAATGGTGCAAGTTTTTCTATGAGTTCATCTTTACTATAATTCAATAAACTTTCCATAGTTTTTCCTTATTTATATAAAATATTGAAAAATTGATGATTATTTGCGTTTTTTTTATAATTTTTTTTATTTTCACAAATTTTTAATTTATTTTTCAAAATTTACATTTAATAATTTTAGTCCAACAGGAATTTTTCTGCCGTTAAGGTAGTCTGTATCTTTCATAAGTTTTGATGCTTGTGGTTGAATTGATTTGAGACGAACAAAACCATTTTGGCATTTTACAATCAAGCCAAGTTTGTTTGTTGCACAAACCACTTCTCCATTTTCATATTCTCTTTCTGGCAAATACGACACTTCTTCTGCTTCAAAAACTTTTGTTGGTGTACCCATGATGTTTGTAATAGCAACAGGCCATTCTGCAAGACCTTTCACAAAGCCAACAATTTGTAATGCGGTTTTGTCAAAATCAATATTGCTGTTTTCTTTTTTGAGCATTGGATAATATGTCATCTCGGCTTCGTTTTGTTCAACGAGTTCATAATTTCCACTTTCAAGTATATCAAGACCTTTTAGCATCAAATCTGCACCAAGTTCTCCAAGTTTTTGCATGAGAGAAGACACTGTGTCGCTACTTTCTATTGGCATTGACTGTTTGAGAAGAATTGGACCATTATCAAGACCAGCAAGGGTTTTGAGAATTGTGACACCAATTTCCTTTTCACAATTTATCAAACTCCATTGAATTGGGCTACTGCCCCTATATTTTGGGAGTATTGATGCATGTACATTGTATACACCAAATTTTGTTATATCTAAAACTTCTTGACTAAGTATTTGACCATAAGCAGCAGTAATCATAATATCAGCATCAATGCTTTTTAAGGTTTCAACTCCATCAACACGTATTTTTTTGAATTGATATACGGGTATATTATATTCTCTTGCCAAAACTTTTGTTTCTGGTGGTGTGAGAATTTGTTTTCTGCCAACTGGTTTGTCTGGTTGACAAACAACAGCCACCACTTGATGTCTGCTTTCTAATAGTTTTTTCAAAACAATTGCTCCATAATGTGGAGTTCCCATAAAAATAACTTTCATTTTATTTACCTGCGTTTTCTTCCATTTTTTTTCTAAATCTTTCAAGTGCTTTCTTATCATCTTTTCTAAACAACTCTTGCGCTTTGTCTATAAATAGAATTCCTGAAAGATGGTCAATTTCATGACAGAATACTGTTGACATAAAACCTTCTACGCTCATGGTAAATTTATAGCCATATCTGTCCAATGCTTCAACTTTTACATTGTATGGTCTTATCACAATGCCGTTATATTCTTTTACGCTTAAACAACCCTCAAAACTCTGTTGACTACCACTTGATTTGACAATTTTTGGATTGATGAGTTCAAGTTTCATGCCATTTGCTTCTATCACTACAATTTGCCTTAAAACACCAATTTGTGGTGCAGCAATACCAACACCATCTTCCTTTTTCATGGTTTCGTACATATCGTCTAAAAGTTGCCATAAATTTTCGTCAAAATCGTCTACGGGTCTACTCTTTTTTCTTATCATGGGGTCAGTTGAATAAACAACGCTTCTCAATGCCATATATTTCTCCTTAATATTTTATTTCAATATAGTTTATCAAAAAATCTAGTTATGATAAATTTTGTGAATTAACTTCAACAAAACACAAAACATCTTTTGATTTTAATCGTTTATTTATATTATAAATTAAATCACGCACTTTTGTATAGTCATTTTGAGTAATTCTCATCAAAATTTGATATCTAAACTTGTTTTGTATCTTTTTGACAGGGCATTTCATAGCATTTAGATACACAAAACTTTGTGGATTTTCTCTTTGAATATTTTTGACTTGCTGAAAATAATCTTTTGTATATTCCAAAACTTTTTGTTCATCATCGCCTGAAATCAAAACTCTAAGTATTTTTACAAAAGGTGGGAATTTGGTCACTTTTCTTATATTTAACTCGTGCTTGAAGAAGTTTTGATAGTCATAATTGACAGCACACTTATATGTATAATTTTTTGGCATATATGTTTGCAAAACTACTTTGCCTTCGTATTCTCCCCTGCCTGCTCTGCCACTGACTTGCGTTATTAGTTGAAAAGTTCTTTCACTTGCCCTGAAATCAGCAAAATGAAGTCCCATATCTGCATCAACAATGCCTACAAGTGTGACAAGTGGAAAGTCATGACCTTTTGCAATCATTTGAGTACCTACCAAAATGCTTGATGGAGTATTTGAAAACTCATTTAATATGTTATAGTGTGCATCTTTGCTACGAGTGTTGTCATTATCCATTCTAAAAACTTTTGCATGTGGCAAAAATTTTTTTAATTCTTCAACAACTTTTTGCGTTCCTATTGCACCATATCTCAAATCTGTGCTCCCACATTTAGGACAATTTGACAAAACATGATATCTTGCATCACAATAATGACATTTTAGCATATTGTCTTCTTTATGATAAACAAGTGGCACATCGCAATGCTCACACTTGACTGAATAGCCACAATTTCTGCACATAACATTGGTTTGATAACCCCTACGATTTATGTATATCATTGCCTGTTTGCCATTTTTTACACAATCACAGAGTTCAGCGATTAGTTTACGACTAAAAATTGAACTATTGCCATTTCTCAACTCTCCAAGCATATCAACCACATCAAACTTTGGCATTGGTGCTTTGTTGATGCGCTCTGGCATTTCAAGCAGTTTATACTCACCAATTTGTGCTTTGTAAAAACTTTCAACATCTGGTGTTGCACTGCCAAGCACGAGAGATGCGCCATTTTTTTCTGCCCTGAATTTTGCGACTTCTATTGTTGAATATCTTGGGTTTGATTCGCTATAATAACTTGAATCATGTTCTTCATCAATAATAATGACACCAATATTTTTGATTGGTGCAAAAATTGCGCTTCTTGCACCAACAACAACTTTTGCTTGGCCGTTATAAATTCTATACCATTCATCAAATCTTTCTCTTTGTGATAAACCACTATGAAGCAAGGCAACTTCATCACCAAATTTTGCTTTGAAATTTTTGAGAACTTGTGGTGTTAGCGAAATTTCTGGAACAAGCATAATTGCAGTTTTGTTTTTTTCAAGCATATTTTGAATCACGTTCATATACACTTCTGTTTTACCACTTCCTGTCACGCCAAAAAGTAAATATTTATTTTTTTGATTTGATATGGTTTCAACAATACTTTTTTGAGTTTGTGTCAAAGTTATTTTCTTTGAAATAGTGCCATAATCTTTTGTCTTTGAAATCACTTTTTCTTCTTGAAATTGCAACAAATTTAAGTTTTTTAGCTTTTTTACTGCATTTTGAGTGAATTTTTTATTCAAAATTGATAATTTTTCTATTTTATTATTCAAAAGATAGTTATATAATTCAATTTGGTTTTTTGCAGTTGACCTAAATTTTTTTACATCAAAATTTGTGTTTGTCAAACTCACAAGTGTTTCATATCTTTGTTTTATTTTTCCATTTCTTAATCCAACTGGCACAAGCAATCTTATAATGTCAATCTTTTTTAAGTTATAAGTTTTTGACATATAATCTATAAGTTCTAGATGCTCTGGAATAATTACTGGCTCTTTATCAAAACTAATAATAGCTTTAATTTTGCTGATATCTTGTGAAGTTTGGTCTTTTGTGCTTATTATATATCCTTCAACTTTTCTATTGCCAAATGGAACAAGCACCCTTGTTCCGACAGGAACAAAAGTGCTGGTTTGATAGTCAAAAACTTTGTCTACTTCACTATTTTGTATATCAACAACTATTTCTACAAACATATTTTTTCACTTTTTTACTATTTTTTTTATTATTTTTGTTTATTTTTTACTTCATTTTGCAATTTTTCAAAAAATTTGTTTACTTGTTTTCTATTTTTGAAAATATATTTTTTTCCATTTGTTTTGTTTAAGTCTTTGATATGGCCTATTTTTCTTTGATGTGTTCTACCCTTAAACAAAATCCATTTTGCAAACCACCAATCAAATTTATCTTTGCAGGGACAACTATCCGTCGTTTGAAATCTATTTCTTCTATATCTCTTGTATGCAGACCTAAAACATATAAAACGATTAAATTTCAAATATATTGTCATATCTGTATTTTCAAATCTTTCAGGACATACTTTTGAATAATTGCCATCAATGACCCAGTTAGAGTTTTTATTCAAAAAATCTTGCACCAAAATAGTTTGTTCTTCAATAGATCTTTCTTCCCAGTCTCCAAAATATTTTGTATTATCTAAATGCAAAACAGGAATGTTATATAATTCTCCTAATTTATTTGCAAGAGTTGATTTTCCACTGCCAGCAAAACCTATAATTTGTATTTTCATAAAAACTCCTTTTTACAATTACAAAAAAGGCAAATTTTCATTTGCCTTTAATTATTTTTCATCATCAAAAACAACTTCATCATTCCAAATTTCAAAAGCCGCTTCTGTAAGTTCAGGAACTTCTGGTTCAACACCATCTTCCAAATGCTCTTTTTGCAATTCCAAAGCTCTTTTGCTTGCCAAAACTGCAAGTTTGTACTTATTTCCAACTTTTGCACTCATTTTTTCAATTGGTGGTTCAATCATCATGATTAATATATCTCCTTACTAATTTATTATATCATATATAATTTATTATTTCAATCTCATAAACATATTTTTTAATCAAATTTTGTTGAAATGAGATTTTATTTATTAAGTTCTTCACTCAAAAGTTTGCCAACAATTTGTGGATTGACTTTGCCTTTTGACATCTTCATAACTTGTCCCATAAGGAAAGTTATTGCTTTTTGATTGCCTGATTTGTAATCAGCAACTGCATTAGGGTTTTCTTCAATCGCTTTCAAAACAAATTCTTTTGCGCTGTCTTCGCTGTTGTCTTGTTTAAGTCCAAGTTCATTTGCAAGCATTACTACATCTTCATCAGTTTCCCAAGCTCGGTCAAGCAAAACTCTTGCATTGTTGATAGAAATTTCTTTATTTTGGAACATATTTATTAAATTTACAAAGTTTTTTGCTGAAATTTGAATTGTTGGCTCTTCTTCTAAACTATCTTTTAACTTTCTCATAACATCAGTTGCAATCCAATTACAAACAGATTTTGGGTCGTTTTTAAGTTTCAAACACTCTTCAAAAAAGTTTGTAATATTGACACTGCTTGTGAGCGTTTCGGCATCTTGTTTTGGCAAACCAAATTCATTCATATATCTATTTTTTCTGTCATAAGGAAGTTCTGGCATTGATTGCTTTATTTTTGCAATGTATTCATCAGTTATTTTGATTGGTAATAAATCTGGGTCTGGGAAGTATCGATAATCAT
>CADBPU010000095.1 GCA_902796635.1 uncultured Eubacteriales bacterium
TATTTTTTTTGTTTTTTTTTGATAATTTATTCATGATGTGATAATATAATATTATGAAATTTAATAAAAGTTTTTCAAATCCACCCAAAAGAAAGTATAAAATAGGAATTGCTTTCGGTGGTGGTGGAACAAAGGGCTTTGCTCATTTGGGAGTGCTGAAAGCATTTGAAGAAAATAATATTTCTTTTGATGAAGTTTCTGGCACAAGTGTTGGTAGTTTGGTTGCTAGTTTTTATGCATTTGGACTATCTAGTGATGAAATGTTCCAAAAAGCGAAAGCATTAAAGACAAGTGATATAAGAAATAGTAGAATATTTTTTGTGCCAAGTAGTACAGTTGGAATTCAAAACTTCATTAAAAATGTCATAGGTGATGCACATTTTGAAGATATGCAAAAGCCACTTACAGTTGTTGCTGTTGACTTAATCTCATCAAAAGAAGTGCATATTACAAAAGGTAGTGTAGCAAAAGCAGTTGCTGGCAGTTGTGCAGTACCTGGAATTTTTAGTCCTGTTGATTTTGGTGAATATCGCCTTGCAGATGGTGGACTTCAAAATACAATTCCTGCTGATGTTTTGAGAAATAATGGATGCAAATACGTAATAAGTGTTGATGTCAACCCAACAAGGGGTCATGGCACAGAAAGCACTAATCTTAAAGATATTTTATTTGCTTCAATTCGTATAATGATGAAAAGCAATGCTGTAAAAGGCAAGTTGTATAGCGATATATGCATAAATGTTGATACAAGCAAATATAAAGGTACAAGTTTGGAAAATGCAGATGAAATGTTTAACGCTGGATATAAAGCAGCAATGGAATTGATGCCAAAAATTAAATCGCTTATTTTTGAAAACAATAAAAGGAAGTTTAGTTTAATAAACTTATTTAGAAAAAATAGAAACAAATCATTAAAAGAAGAAAGAGAATATACAATAGATTCATAGTAAATTCATAATTTATTTATACAAAAGAGAATATGAGTAAAACAAAGATTAAAATAAGTAAAACAAAATCAAAAAAAACAAAATCTAATCCATTAAAATTTACTTGGACTAGATTTTTGATATTTTTGATTATTGTAGCAATAACTTTTGGAGTGGGTTATGGTTTCAAAGAACCAATAGAAAGATTGCTGAATAGTTCAAATAATGTTGAAGCAATAGGCGACATATCAAAAATTGATGATAATGGTTTGTCTGTTCACTTTATTGATGTGGGACAAGGCGATGCCATAGCAATAAGATTTCCTGACGGCAAAACAATGCTTGTTGATGCTGGAAAGCAAAAACATTATGACAAATTGTATAGTTATTTAACAAATATTTTTTTCAAAGATAACAGCAAGGTTTTTGATTATTTACTTTTAACTCATAGTGATGACGACCATTGTGGTGCTATGGCAAATGTGTGTGCTGATTTTGTAATCAACACTATATATAGACCATATATGTATTGCAAGTACGTAAAGGGCGAAATAAACTATGATGAAACAAATGGAAACACAACAAATAAAAATGTTTGTGAAACATTGGTATACTACAAAACAATCAAGGCGTTTAACGGAGAAATTAATTCAAATGGTCAAGCAACTCAAATAATATGGACCGATTTGGATACAGTAAACTCTGCATACAAAATCAAAAGTGATACATATGGCTATTCTATTGATTTTTATGCACCAACGCAAAAATATATAACATCAAGCGCTGGTTCTATTGCAAATGATTTTTCGCCAATCATGGTTTTGAATTATAACGACAAAAAGATTATGCTAACAGGTGATGCTTCAACAACAAGTGAAACCCTTGCAATGCAAAATGCGGAACTTCCTGATGTTGATTTGCTTAAAGTAGGTCATCATGGAAGTAAATCAAGTTCTGGTCAAGCATTTTTGGAAAAAATAAAACCAGAAATTGCAGTAATAAGTGTTAACAACAAAGAGTATAACAAATTGCCAACCACAGAAGCAATGAACAGAATACTTGGTGTTGGCGCAACAATATTCAGGACAGATGAAAACGGAAGCATTGTTGCAAATATCACAAGTGAATTAGATGCACAGCTCAACATTTATGCGTTAGGTCAAGGCCAAACGATTTATATTCATGTTGAATATTTAATTTCGGGTATCATAGTTCTGGCAATTGGTTTGTGCTTTAATAAAAAAATAAAATTTTAATAAATTTTAACTTTTCAAATTAATTTTCAAAAAATGACAGCATATTCAGTGTGTATATGCTGTTTTTGTTGCTTAAAATCTTAAATTTTGCTATGATAAAAATAGGGTAAAAGATTGAAAAAAAATATAGCCATAGTGTCATTAAGTAATAATTATTCTAGAATTATAAGCAAGAATATCGCAGATTTTCTTGAACTTTTTTATGTGGACCTTAATGATATTATGGAATATAACATGGTCAATGATAAAATGCTTGAAAGTGCAGGAAAAGAATACTTTGAAAAGGAAAGACAAAAAGTGATTGCAGGTGTGGCAGAGTTTGACAATTCTTTGCTAACAGGAGATGTAGAACTTTTTTTAGCAAATGAAAATTTTGAAATTTTTAAGAAAAATTTTATTTTAATATATCTCTATTTTGATAATAATGATTTAATAAAAATTGAAAGTACTTTTCAAAATACACGTAATTTGATTGCGTATAAAGAAGAAGATGAAATTTGCAAAAAGAATTGTGATGTCGTTGTATATATGAAGGATAATTTTGACGCAAATATTAATGAAATAAAAAAATCTTTAATAAAATATTTGGAGGAAAGCGTATGAGTATTGATGAAAGATGTGTAAATGAATTGAGAGTTTTGTCTTGTGAAATGATAACAAATGCAAAATCAGGTCATCCAGGTATCGCATTAGGGGCTGCTCCAATTTTGTATAGTTTGTATGCAAACGTATTGGCTGTTTCTCCAAATGATGATAAAAATATAAACCGTGATAGATTTGTTTTGAGTGCAGGTCATGGCAGTTCAATTTTGTATGCAACATTGCATGCCATGGGCTTTGATATTTCAAAAGAAGATTTACAAAATTTTAGAAAGATTGGTAGCAAAACGCCAGGTCATCCAGAAGCCGGTTTGACAAGTGGTGTTGATGCCAGCACAGGCCCACTTGGTCAAGGAGTAAGCAATGCTGTTGGTATGGCTATTGCTGAAAAACATTTTGGTGCGGTATTCAATAAACCAGACTGTAAGGTTTTTGATGGCAAAATATTCTGTTTGGTTGGCGATGGTTGTTTGATGGAAGGCATAAGTTATGAGGCCTTGAGTTTGGCTGGGAATCTATGTTTAGACAATCTTGTGTTGATATACGACTGCAACAAAATAACAATTGAAGGTAGAACAGAAATCACTTTTAATGAAGACATACAAAAACGTTTTGAATCAATTGGTTTTGAAATTTTCAAAGTCGAAGATGGAAATAGTGTCAAGGAAATAACTAGCGCTTTACAAAAAGCAAAAAAATCAAAAAAACCAAGTGTAGTTGTTGTCCCAACAGTCATTGGCTATGGTAGCGTGTTTGCAGGAAATCAAAAAGTTCATGGAACGCCACTTTCGTATGACCAACTTGAAGAACTTGAATTATATTTAGATGTCAAAAAGCCATTTTTTGAATTATCTAGTGATGTAAAAAAACATTTTGCTGAAAAGATAGAACAATCAAAAACTCGTTTTGCAGAAAGAGATAAATTAGAAGAATACAAATCAAAATATCCAAAAGATTACAAACTTTTGAAAAGTATGTTTGAAAAGCATGACTATCAAAGAGAAATAGAAAAAATTAAACAAATTGATGTATTGGCAGAAACCACAAGAGATATGAATTTTGAAGTACAAAACAAAGTCTCAAAGATATTGCCAAATTTATTTGGCGGCAGTGCAGATGTCGCAACTTCAACAAAGGCATATGTGAAATTTGAAAAGCCATTTTCAAAAAAGCAATACACAGAGAACTATATTCATTATGGTGTAAGAGAACATGCCATGGCAGGTATATCAAATGGGTTGGCACTTTTTGGTGGATTGTTGCCATATCAAAGTTGTTTTTTAAGTTTTGTTGATTACTTAAAACCAGCACTAAGAATGTCTGCGCTTCAAAATTTGAAAATTCTTTCAGTCTTTTCTCATGATAGCATCACAGCAGGTCAAGACGGTCCAACTCATCAACCAATAGAACAGCTTCCAAGTTTGAGACTTATTCCCAACATGATTATTTCAAGACCATATAATAGAGCAGAAATACTTGCAACATATATTTGGTTATTGCAAAACAAAAAACCAGTGTGTACGCTTGTGTCAAAAGACAAACAAAAGTTTGTTGAAAGTAGTATAGAAGATGCAATGTTAGGTGGCTATGTTCTAAAAGAAAACAAAAAAGCAAACATAACAATTGTTTCAACAGGAAATGATGTTGATAGATGCTTAAAAGCAGTTGAGATATTGTCTCAAAAAGGTATTTATGCAAGAGTTGTCAGTATGCCATGTTTGTCAGTATTTGCTGAACAAGCTGAAAGATATAAAAACTCTGTACTAGGCAAATTGCCAAAAGTTTTTGTGGAAGCAAGTGCAGAAAATATTTGGTATAAGTTTGCAGACAAAAATGATTTGATAATCAGTCTCAATACGTTTGGAAAAAGTGGCTCACCACAAGAAGTTTTGAAAGAGTTTGGATTTGATGAAAACTCACTTTCAAAAAAGATAGAAAGTTGGTATAAAAAACTTAATAAATAACGAAAAACTCGTGACGGTTAACTTACCCTCACGAGTTTTCGCTAGGTATTTATCACAACTTTAGAAACTCTTTCAAATTTCATCAACATATGATTATGTCAAAGCGATAAATACAATAGTAGTATGTTTAGAATGATTATTATTATTCAAAAAAATTTAATATTTTTATTAACCAAATATTTCCAATTTTCTGTTTAAGTTTTTGGGCTATTATTACGTAGAATAAACAAGAAGAAAAAACATATGCAAATTATTTATAAACTCTTTACAACTTATAAAAATTGTGGTATTATAATCTCGTTCCCATTTCGCAGGGATAGGACGTCTCCGTCCGTCAGCTTCGTTTTGGGTGAAATCTAAAAAAGGAGAAATTGAAAATGGCAAAGATTGACACAATCAAAGCATTTGAAAGAGCAGAAGGCGACACAGGTAGTGTTGAAGTTCAAGTTGCACTCTTGACAGACAGAATCAAACATCTCACAGAGCATCTCAAAGAGCATAAACAAGATGAACACAGCCGTCATGGTCTTTACAAAATGGTTGGAAAAAGAGCAAAACTTTTGAAGTATCTTGAACGAAAAGATATTGAAAGATATCGTGCTCTTAAAGCAAAACTTGGTTTAAGATAAGTTTAAGCAAGGCATTATGCCTTGTTTTTTTATTTATATAATTAATATTATTTATATAATATTATAAAATCATTTCACAATATCAAATTTTTAGTTTATAATATATTCGGTAAAAATTATAAGGAAGGAAAAAAAATGGAATTAGGAAAAACATTCCACATGACAGTCGGTGGGCGAGATTTTACCATCGAAACAGGAAAATATTGTGGACAAGCCAACGGACATTGCATAGTGTCTTGTGGCGAAACAAGTGTTATGGTCAACACAACCATGGCAAAACAACCAAGACCGGGTATGGACTTCTTCCCACTTGGTGTTGATTATGAAGAAAAGATGTATGCAGTAGGACGTATTCCTGGTGGCTACAAGAGAAGAGAAGGAAGACCAAGTGATAAGGCAATCATCACAAGTAGACTTATTGATAGACCAATAAGACCACTTTTTGAAAAGGGCTTTTATAACGACGTTGCAGTTGTTGCAACACCACTATCAGTAGAACCAGATGTATCACCAGAAGTTCTTGCAATGATGGGTAGCTCAATTGCACTTTCAATCAGTGATATCCCATTTGCAGGCCCAACAGGAAGCGTTCAAGTTGCTTTTGTTGATGGCAAATATATCATCAATCCAACGGTAGAAGAAAGAGAAAAAAGTTTGATTAACTTGATGCTTGCAGGAACCGAAGAAGCAATACTCATGGTTGAGGCTGGTGCAAAAGAAGTTAGCGAAGAAGAAATGCTTCAAGCAATTTTATTTGGACACGAAGAAATCAAAAAAATTTGCAAAGAAATCAAAAAAATTCAAAAAGCAGTTGGCAAAAAGAAAGCAGAAGTTGAAGTTTATCACGTTGACGCAAAAGTTGACAAAGATGTTAGAAAATATGCTGACAAACTCATGGACAAAGTTCTTGAAGAGTTTGATAGACATAAGAGAGATGCAAAAGAAGAAGAGATGAACGAAAAAGTGTTCAAACACTTTGCAGATATTTTGGAAGAGCATCAAAAAGATATTGTAAATTCACTTTACAATCTCAAAAAAGAAAAAGTTAGAGCAAAAATCACAGAAAAGGGTGTTAGACCAGATGGCAGAAGCACTCATGAAGTTCGTCCAATTTGGTGCGAAACTGGGCTTCTTCCAAGAGTTCACGGAAGTGCAGTGTTTACTCGTGGAGAAACTCAAGTTCTCACAACTTGTACACTTGGCACATTGAGCGATATGCAAGAAATTGAAGGACTTCATGAAAAAGACGAAGTAAAGCGATACATGCATCAATATAACATGCCACCATACACAACTGGCGAAGCAAGACCTTTGAAATCTCCTGGCAGACGTGAAATTGGTCACGGTACACTTGCAGAAAGAGCTCTTGAAGCAGTTATTCCAAGTTATGAAGAATTCCCATATTGCATAAGAACTGTTAGTGATGTTTTGTCAAGCAATGGTTCAACAAGCCAAGCAAGTGTTTGTGGAAGCACACTTTCACTTATGGATGCAGGTGTTCCTATCAAAGCACCAGTTGCAGGTGTAGCAATGGGACTTATCAAAGAAGGAAAGAAAGTTACAGTTCTCACAGATATTCAGGGTCTTGAAGATTTCCTTGGAGATATGGACTTTAAGGTTGCTGGAACAGAAAAGGGTATCACAGCAATTCAAATGGATATCAAAATCAAAGGTATTGACGAAAATATTTTGAGAACTGCGCTTGAACAAGCAAGAGTTGGTCGTTTGCACATTTTGAGCAAAATGATGGAAGCTCTTGACCATGTTAGACCAGAACTTTCAAAATATGCTCCAAAAATCATTTCATTCAATATTGATCCAGACAAAATTGGTGATGTTATTGGAAAGAGCGGTGCAACAATCAACAAGATTATTGAAGAAACTGGCGTAAAGATTGACATTGATGATGACGGAAAAGTTTCCATTGCATCTGCAAACAAAGAAATGAACGAAAGAGCAAAAGAAATCATTCTTGGCATAACAGAAGATTTGGAAGTTGGCAAACAATACACTGGCAAAGTGGTAAAGCTTATGCAATTTGGTGCATTTGTTGAAATTGCTCCTTCAAAAGATGGCATGATTCATATCAGCAAACTTGCAAAAGAAAGAGTTGAAAAAGTTGAAGATGTTGTTAAAGTTGATGACAAAGTCAAAGTTGAAGTTATCAAAATTGACGACAAAGGCAGAGTTGACCTTAAACTTGTTGAAAAACTTTAAGAAATTAAAATAATAAAAAATTCACGAATTAATATTTCGTGAATTTTTTTGTGATTGCTTTAATTTATCAAGAATTTATCAAGTTCAAGTTCTGATTTTTGTTGTTTCTTATTTAACGGTTTAATTTCTTTTATTTTATCTATCTTTTCCGATGTTATAATATTCAACAGACCAATAATACCTTTTATTTCGTCTGATAAGTCATTGTCAAGTATAAAATAAGTTTTTGTTTCAAAATGACCGTAATGAAGATTTACTGATATTTGTTCAACTTTTAAATGTTTATCACAGATATTACGAATTTTATCTGCTTTTTGATTTTCTCCAAGTTTTTTGTAGTTATTAATCAAATCAAATAATCTTGTAGAAATATCATTTTTTTTAATGTAAACGTCATTGGTATTCGAAATCCCTAACACCTTACACATTTGTTTTGTCGCTTTTTTATAAATATCCTCCCCATATTTTCGCATACCCCATATTCTTAATTCATCTGGATTTCCTTCTTTTAATATAGCATAGCTTTTCTTGTTATCTATCATAGATATATCCTCCACACTGATATAATAACATATATATTTTTTTTTTGTCAATAGGCAATTTAAAAAAAGAGTATGATTTAATCACACTCTTTTTTGGTGAAAAATTGTCATCATATGTATTAGAAGAAATCTCGATTTCCTCGGCATCCACATCCGCTATTATTGCCCAAAAAGTTGCCACCTTCCATTGAAAGAATAAGTAGTAGCAGAAGAAGAAAATTGGAGTTGGTGTTTAGGTCAATATCGTTTGCCGAAGTGAAGATTGAAAGAAGTAAAATCATCAAAATATCTTGAGAAAAAAACATAAATACCTCCATTTCTACAATTTTTTACCATATTATCTAATATGCTACAAAAGTTTTATTTGTGCATATCTTCATACGTAAAAATATTGTGGTAAAATATTTATGTAATAATTAATTGATTAAGGAAGTATAATATGGATTCTCAAAAAATTTTGTTAAATCAAGAAAAAGTTAAAGATGTAAAATTTTATTTGCCAGAAGAAAAAATTTGCAACAAGCTTGCCGATTTTTTCAGCACCTTTAGTGATACAACAAGAATAAAAATTTTGTCAGCACTTGCAGTTAGTGAAATGTGCGTGAATGATTTGTCAAGAATTTTGAATATTAATCAAACAACAGTTAGTCATCAATTAAAACTCCTAAAAAGTATTGGCGCAGTAAAATTTAGGCGTGATGGCAAAATTATTTATTATTCTCTTGCAAGCAAAATGATAAATGACTGTTTGCTTTCTGGTGTTGACTATTTGCAAATGGTTGCAATGTAAAAAATAATCAAAATAATAAAGTGTTGTTGTTAAACACTTTGTTTTTTTTATGTCGTGTGCTAAAATATACAAGTTAGGAGTAGTTATGAAAATAATACTGATAAAAGATTTACAAAAAGAGTATAAAGAGTTAGGTGGTCAAGAAGTTTCAGTTGCTGGTTGGGCAAAGAGTGTAAGAGCAAATGGTAGCATTGGATTTATTGATCTTAATGATGGCACAGCTTTCAAAGGTCTACAAGTGGTTTTTGATGCAAACTTATCAAACTATGTAGAAGTAGAAAAATTAAACACCGGATCATCTTTGGTTTGCACAGGAAAACTTGTTTTGACGCCAGAAAACAAACAGCCATATGAAATGCATGCAACAAATGTTAAAATTGTAAGTAGCACGGATGCAGAATATCCACTTCAAAAAAAGCGTCATAGCATTGAGTTTTTGAGAGATATTGCATATCTAAGACCTAGGACAAACACTTTTCAAGCGGTATTTAGAATAAGAAGTGTGGCTGCAATGGCTATTCACACATATTTTCAAGAGAATGGCTATTTATATGTTCACACACCACTTATTACTTGTACAGATTGTGAAGGCAGTGACCAAATGTTCAAAGTCACGACACTTAATTTTAATGATTTGCCAAAAGATGAAAAGGGCAGAGTTGACTTTTCAAAAGATTTGTTTGGAAAGCAAGCATTTATTACCGGTAGTGGACAACTTCATGGCGAAGCATTTGCAATGGCGTTTAACAAAATCTACACATTTGGACCAACTTTTAGAACAGAAAACAGCAACACAAAAATTCATGCCAATGAGTTTTGGATGATTGAGCCAGAAATGGCGTTTTGCGACTTAAATGGTCTTATGGACGTAGAAGAAGATATGCTCAAATTTGTTGTTAAGTATGTTATGGAAAAATGCCCAGATGAACTCGAGTTCTGTGATAAATTTATATCAAATGGCTTGCTCAACAAACTCACAAATCTTGTAAATAGTGAATTTAAGAGAATATCACATCATGATTGTATTGACATTTTGAAAAGTTCGGGCAAAACTTGGGAGTTTGAACCAGATTACGAAGGTGATATTGCAAAAGAGCATGAAAAATATTTGACAGAACATTTTGGTGGACCAGTTTTCATTACAGATTGGCCAAAAGATATCAAAGCATATTATATGAAAGTTAATCCAGATAACAAAACCGTTGCAGCAGTTGACCTTATTGTTCCAGAAGCAGGCGAACTTATGGGTGGCAGTCAAAGAGAAGAAAACTTTGAAGTTCTTAAACAAAGAATGCAAGAGCTCAATATTGACGAATCAAAACTTGATTGGTATATGAATTTGAGACGCTTTGGTGGTTGCGTTCATGCTGGTTTTGGAATGGGCTTTGAACGTCTCATAATTTATCTTACTGGTATGGAAAATATTAGAGATGTTATACCTTTCCCAAGAACACCAAAAAATTGCATGTATTAATTAACTTAAAATTTAATTTGTTTGAAAGAATACAAAAATGATTTTAATGAGTATAAAAAAAGTAGGCA
>CADBPU010000096.1 GCA_902796635.1 uncultured Eubacteriales bacterium
ATATGTATTTCAACTTCTGGCGTTTTTGGAGTGAAAACTGCAATGTTTACATCTTCTAAGGAGCTGATTTCAATATTTTCATTTTCTACCTTACCAACAACAAAGGATACGTTGTAGCAATTTTCAGCTTTTTCAAAAACATAGCTATTTTCTTCTGGCTGTTCATATTTTATAAATCTTGCATAGTCATCATAATAATATATATAGACCACCAAATCATCTGACCATGAAATCTCTCCACAATATATGTGAATTGGCTTTTTATTTCTTAAATATTTTTCTTCTGTGGTATTTGATAAATAAGCACCATTATTTTTTGAAATAAAACCCAATTCCCAATCAAGTTCTGTAATAAAATGACAATTCTCTTCGCTATAATTTATTATCTTGTCTGTATGTGTTTCTACAGTATGGGTTTCAACAGTATGTGTTTCTTTTATTGTTTCTATGACTTGTTGAGGTTCACATCCTGAAAATATAAATACACCAAATACCATTATCATTACAAGTAAAAAACTAGTTATTCTAAATTTATTTTGTTTTTTATTATTTGATAAATTGTTTTTCATCTTCTTTCCCCACTTCTTTAATTTTCTTATCTTCATAAATATTTTCATAAGTCATACAATTCATTTCAACTTTGTTATTAATTTTATTGTCTATAAATTCAACAATTTTATGAATACATTTTGGATAATAGTTTGGATATTTTATTAAAGCATCATGGAACATTTTATATCCACTTGATACGTTTATATTTTGAACTGATAAATTGTATTTTTTCGCTATTTTCAAAAACAAACTTTTGTGATTCATTACAACAAAATCATTTTTGAACGATATCATAATTGAATCAGGAAAATACTTTGACATATTATTGAACGGATAGTTGCTAAATTTTATTTCATCGTTTATTTCCTGACCATAAACCACATCTTCAAATTGTTTTTGAACAGGTAAACCAAGTTTATAAGGCCCAAACATTGGAGAAACAAAAATTATACCCTTAATATTCAAATCGGTTTTTAATATGTCAAAATTTCTTAATGCAGGATTTGTTTGAATGTTTGCAACCATACTAATAAGATGTGCTCCGGCACTATCTCCAGCCAAAAATATATTATTATAATCAATATGTTTTTCAATTTCTTTATTGCTTTTTATATAGTCAAATAGATCGTAAATTTCTGCAAGTTGATCATTAAAATACTTTTTTTCTAGTCCATCAGCTCTTGTATATTCTATATTAATAACACAATAGCCCTTTTGAGAAAGAAGTCTGGAATAATTATCAGTATCATTTTTGCTTCCAGATACATAACCACCACCATGAACAACAAAGATTGTCGGTAATTTTTGATGCTCCTTGTCTTTTGGAAAATGAATATCAAACACGTTATTTTTTTTATCTTTTCCGTATTGAATATCAAAAATCGAAACTACATCATCTGTTGCAATTTTACTTTTTATACTATTATGTTTCGAATCATATTCCCAAATCTTATTATATAGATACTTAAAACTCATAGTATGATTTTACAACATAATTAATTATTTGTCAAGATCATATATTTAGAAAAATATGCTTTATGAATCACTTTTTTGTTTTACATATTAATTATATTTTGATATACTTTTGATGTTAAAAAGGAGTTTTTTATGGAATTGAAAGGAAGTAAAACAGAGCAAAATTTGATGACCGCTTTTGCTGGAGAAAGCCAAGCAAGAAACAAATATACATATTATGCATCAAAAGCAAAAAAAGATGGCTATGAACAGATTGCAGAAATTTTTGAAGAATCAGCAAACAATGAAAAAGAGCATGCAAAACTTTGGTTCAAATTGTTGCATGATGGAGCTGTTCCAAGCACAGTTAAAAATTTGAAAGATGCAGCCGCTGGTGAAAATTATGAATGGACTGATATGTATGATGGGTTTGCTAAAACAGCAAGAGAAGAGGGCTTTGAACACATTGCATTTTTGTTTGAAGAAGTTGGAAAAATTGAAAGAGAGCATGAAGCAAGATTTTTGAAACTACTTGAAAATATAAATGAAGGTTTGGTGTTTAGTAAGGACGGGGAAAGAATTTGGAAGTGCAGAAATTGTGGACACATTGTTATTGGAAAATCCGCGCCAGAAGTTTGCCCGGTTTGTTCTCACCCACAAAGTTATTTTGAAATTAAAAATGATAATTATTAATCAAAAAGCATGAAAATCATGCTTTTTTTGATAAATTTTGTCAATAATTAGCATTTTTTTTACAAAAATTGCTTTATTGTGATATAATTTTTTTATGAAATATGATAAACAACTAAATGAAAAAATAGATGCAAACAGAGATGAAAAGTACGCAAAATTTCACAGTTCACTTGTGCCAAACACAAAAATTAAAGGTGTAAGAATACCAGTGCTTAGAAAAATTGCAAAAGAGTTTTCTGTTTATGATGATTTTTTGGAAAATATTACGCTTGATAGTTATGAATCAATAAGTGTTGCTTGTTATTACACAGGTGCAACCACAAAAAATACAGAACAACTAAAAACCAGATTAGAATTTATTTTGCCATACATCAAAAATTGGGCTGTATGCGACACTTTTGTTAGTTCCCTTAAAATCTTAAGTACAAAAAAAGATGAAATGTATTCAACAATATTAAATTATCTAAAAAGTGATAATGAGTTTGCTGTGAGATTTGCGATAGTTTGTCTTTTATCTTATTATATCAACAATGATAATGTAGAATATCTACTAAACAAAATGATTGTTTTACAAAACAAAAC
>CADBPU010000097.1 GCA_902796635.1 uncultured Eubacteriales bacterium
TCTAACAAAAAAGATGAGTGAAAGTTTGACAAGTTATTTGGCAGATTTTAAGATTAAAGTAAAATATTTGCACAGCGAAATTGACACACTTGAAAGAATTGAAATAATCAATTCATTAAGAAAAGGTGATATTGATGTAATTGTTGGTATAAATCTTTTGCGTGAAGGTTTAGACATACCAGAAGTAAAACTGGTTGCAATACTTGATGCAGATAAGGAAGGATTTTTAAGAAGTGAAACATCGCTTATTCAAACTGTTGGTAGGGCTGCAAGAAACAGTGAAGCAAGAGTGATATTGTATGCTGACACAATCACAGGCAGTATGCAAAGGGCTATTGATGAAACTGAAAGACGTAGAAAAATTCAAAATGATTATAACTTAAAAAATAACATAATCCCAAAAACTATTGTCAAGCCCATAAACAATAGTTTGGAGATAACAAAGAAAATTAAGGACACAAAAATTGATGTAAAAAATATTCCTTATCAAATTGAAAGATTAACTGCAACAATGAATCAATGTGCAAGAGAACTTGATTTTGAACGTGCAATACTTATAAGAGAGCAAATACAAGAATTGAAAGATTTGCAAAGAAAAACAGAAAAAATATAAAAAAATAGCAAAAATACTAAATTTTTAACTAATTTTTGCTATATTTCAATAAAAATATTAAAATAATAAAATTAATTGGAGTAAAAATGAACGATAAACTTGTAGTTATTGGAGCAAAGGAAAATAACTTAAAAAATGTTTCTGTTACACTTCCAAGAAACAAACTAATTGTTTTTAGTGGAGTGAGTGGAAGTGGAAAAAGTACACTTGCATTTGATACAATTTTTGCAGAAGGTGAAAGAAAATTTATGGAAAGTTTGTCTAGTTATGCTAGGCAGTTTTTGGGGCAGATGGAAAAACCAAATGTTCAAAGAATTGATGGACTTTCTCCCTGCATTGCAATAGACCAAAAAACAACATCTCAAAATCCAAGGTCAACTGTTGGGACTATAACAGAAATATATGATTATTTTAGATTGCTTTATGCAAATATTGGAACTCCGTATTGCCCAAATTGTGGCAGACTAATTCAAAAGCAAAGTATTGACCAAATTATGAATACAATTTTGGCATATCCAAGTGGATCAAAATTAATTATATCTAGTCCCTTTGCAACAGGAAAAAAGGGCACTTTTGCAAAGGAATTTGAAAATTTTAGAAAAAATGGATACTCTAGAGTTGATGTTGATGGACAAATCCTTTCTTTAGATGAAGATATAGTTTTAGATAAGAACAAAAAACACGATATCAGCGTTGTGATTGATAGATTAAGCTTAAAAGATGAAAACATTTCAAGACTAACTGAAAGCATAGAAACTGCTCTTAGACTTGGAAGTGGCAAAGTGGTTGTAAATCATGATGGAATGGAAGAGTTGTTTTCAAGCAGTTTTGCTTGTCCGGAATGTGGATTTTCTTTCAGTGAAATTTCACCAAGATTGTTTAGTTTTAACACTCCATATGGTGCTTGTTCAAATTGTGCGGGTCTTGGTGTAAAAAAGGAGATTGATGCCAATTTGGTTATTGGTGACCAAAGAAAAAGTTTGAGAGAAGGTGCATGCACCGTAAGTGGTTGGAATTTAAGTTCTAGCGATTTTACAAAGATATATTTCAATGCACTTTCAAAGCGATATAATTTCAGTTTAGATACCCCATATAAGGACTTACCAAAAGATATACAACAAATGATTTTGTATGGAAATGGTGGTGAAGAACTTGAACTTGAATATAGAAGTGGCACTTTTGTTGGCAGTTATATCAAAAGTTTTGAAGGTGTTATTCCAAATTTGGAACGCAGATTTAGAACAACAACAAGCGAGTGGACAAAGCAAGAAATAATAAAATATATGAAAGATTCTCCTTGTGAAGTTTGTCATGGTCAAAGACTAAATAAAGAAGCTCTAAGTATAAAAATAGATGGCAAAAATATTTGCGATGTAACAAGCATGAGTATAAAAAACATCAAACAATTTTTGACTAATATTAAACTTACAGAAGAGCAAAAAATAATTGCAAAAGATGTTTTGAAAGAAATTAATGCTCGTCTTGACTTTTTGATTAATGTTGGTCTTGACTACTTGACACTTTCACGTAGTGCTTCAACACTTTCTGGTGGAGAAGCACAAAGAATACGTCTTGCAACTCAAATTGGCAGTGGACTTGTTGGAGTTTTGTATGTTTTAGACGAGCCAAGCATAGGACTCCATCAAAGAGACAACTTAAAACTAATAGCAACTCTAAAAAATTTGCGCGATTTAGGTAATACTCTTATTGTTGTTGAACATGATGAAGACACAATCAAAAGTGCTGATTATATCGTCGATATTGGTCCACTTGCAGGAGTTCATGGCGGCGAAGTGGTTTTTGAAGGAACGTATGAAGATTTGTTGAAAAACAAAAAATCATTGACTGCAAAATATTTGAATAAAGAATTAGAGATAAAAATTCCAAAAAAAAGAAGAGAGCATAATGGCAAATATCTTGAAATAAAGGGAGCAAGTCAAAATAATCTTAAAAATATTGATGTTAAATTTCCACTTGGCGAGTTTGTTTGTATAACTGGTGTTAGTGGCAGTGGAAAGAGCAGTCTTATCAATGAAATTCTATATCCAGCGCTTGCAAATCGTCTCAATGGTGCAAAAATGGTGGAAGGAAAATACGATGATATCTTAGGTCTTGAAAATGTTGACAAGGTTATTTGTATTGACCAAACACCAATAGGAAGAACGCCTAGAAGCAACCCAGCAACGTATACGGGCTTATTCAATTATATAAGAGACCTATTTGCAAACACACCAGACGCAAAGGCAAGGGGCTACAAAAGTGGACGATTTAGTTTTAATGTGAAAGGTGGCAGATGCGAAGCATGTGAAGGAAACGGAACAAA
>CADBPU010000098.1 GCA_902796635.1 uncultured Eubacteriales bacterium
AGTTTTGCAAGATATTCAATTTTTGAAAGCACAATTTTATTGAATTCCTGTCCACTTTTTCCTGTTTGCACACTCATTATCAAAACTATGTCTAATTTGTCGAGATATGGCAAAATTCTCCTAACATCAGTGTTTGGTTCAAGTGATAAACCAACAAGTGTATTGTGATTTTTTACATAAGAAATAAACTCGTCAATTTGTTTGTCTGTTTCAAATGCTTCAATCTGTGCTGTGATGATATTTACGCCTTCTTTTATATACTCTTTGGCAAATATTAATGGCTTTTTTGTCATAAGGTGGCAATCCATTGGAATTGTTGAATTTTGATTGATTTTTTGTGCATATTCTGGTGAAAAACACTTGGTTGTATTATACCCCCCATCGCATACATCAAGATGCAAAAAATCTGCAAAACTTTCAATTTGTTTTGCATATTCAAGATATTTTTCACGTGCTGGCATTGTTGATATTGATACTAACATTTTTACTCCTTTTTTAAGCAATTTTGGCTTTTGCTCCATCTTTGAAAAGTGTGAGATTTTTTACATTAACAAATTCATGCAAAGGTGCAGTTTTTGGCAAATATATTTTTATGTAATTTTCAGTATACCCAACAACATAACTATCTTCTATACTTTCCGTTAAACATTGCAAAACTTCACTTTGATTTTGAATATATTTTGCTTTGTTTTGAGCGTTGAGTTCTTCCAAAATTTTAACTCTATTGTTGACTACAACACCATCAACCATTTTGAATTTGCTTGCAACAGTTCCTTCTCTTTTTGAATACGGAAATATGTGCATTTCATAAAAATTTGCTTGTTTTATTGTTTCAAAAGTTTCAGCAAAATCTTCATCTGTTTCAGTAGGAAATCCAACAATGACATCAGTTGTGATTGCTGCATTTGGAAAGTATTTTCTTATGAGTTCAACCTTGCTTAAAAATTGTTCTTTTGTGTAGTGTCTATTCATGAGTTTTAGTATCTTGTTGCACCCACTTTGCATTGATAAATGAAATTGTGGGCAAAAGTTTGGCATTGACTTTAATGTTTCAAGTAATTCTGGCGTCACAATCCCACATTCAAGACTGCTTATTCTTATTCTGCAAGGATTATCTCTCAACGCTTCCATAAGTTCCTTGAAAGCGAGTTTTCCGTCAATTCTGTAATCACTCATATCAATGCCAGTCAAAACTATTTCTTTGTTGGTTTTTGAAAGTTCTGTTGCTTCTGCAACAACAGATTTCAAATCTCTACTTCTGCTTCTTCCCCTAACATATGGAATAAGACAATAAGAGCAAAAATTGTTGCAACCATCTTGAATTTTGAGATAAGCCCTAGTTCTTGATGTTGTATGGCAGACAAAATCTTCATAATCTAGTGGAATGATTGTTGAAAGATTACCTACTTGGTTCAAAATTTGTGCAATTTTGTTTTTTCCAGCATTGCCAATAACAGCACTAACATTTGGCTTTTTTAAGAATTGCTCTTTGTTGTGTTCACTTGCACAACCGCACACTATAACTTTTGCATTTGGGTTGAGCTTTGCAATTTTTGCCACATGTGCCCTGCTCTTTTTTTCAGCAATACCTGTCACTGCACAAGTGTTGAGAATATACAAATCTGCTGGTTCTAAATTTAATGTGACACCATAACCATTTTTTATTAATTCTTCCTTTATTGCACCACTTTCATACTGATTGACCTTGCAACCAAGAGTTATTATCGCTATTTTCATGATAATATTTTATCATATTTTTGAAATTTACACAAATATTTGAATGTTTTAATGATATGCATTTGAAATAGAAATGATTATATATTAATGCGTTTGCAATAAAAAAGTTGCTCACAAAAGCAACTTAATTTTTATACTTCTCAATCATTTTTTCAAGTTCA
The DNA here is from genome assembly GCA_902796635.1 of uncultured Eubacteriales bacterium. GTDB lineage: Bacteria > Bacillota > Clostridia > Christensenellales > UBA1242 > UBA9845. Next base: position 1,899 of record CADBPU010000098.1, read on the forward strand.
CAAGCTTCTTTGTATGTTTCTGCAAGCACTTCTTCCGGAGTTTCGCCATATCTTGTATTCATCAAAATTTCATAATCTAAATTTATGTTTGGATTGTTTTTTGCAAGCCATTTTGCAAAACTTTCCCAATCAATATTTCCATATTTTTTGAGTGTATGTTCATCTTTTTGTCCATTGTTGCTATGAAGGTGCAAAGTGATAAGTTTATCTCCAAAATATTTCAAATTATCGTACTCTGGTTCAAAAACATTTTGATGTCCAATGTCAAAGCAAAATTTCAAATAAGGTGAATTGATATTGTCAAAAGTATATTTGAGCAATTTGAAGTGACCTATATTTTCAAGTGCAAGTGGAATATCGTGTTTTTCGCAATATTTCAAAACTCTGTTTAGTCTATCAAGTCCAATCTGACTTGGCTCACCTTCAAGATGCACAACAACACAAGTAAAGCCATATTTGTATGCAATTTTTACATCTTCTATAAGATTTTTTTCTAGCATGTTGCCATAGTCGCAATCAATCCAAAATTTGCTGATGTCTTCGCCATGATATGTCATGTGAAGACTTGATAATTCTAAGCCATATTTTTTGCAAGTTTGCACTTGCTGTTCAATATCTCCATTTTCTGAATCAAATTTTTTGTCTGCATTTGTTATTATACAGTCAAAACCATATTTTTTTATTAATTTTTGTGCTTCTCCGATATGTAATTTATAGCCAAAAAATAATGTTATTCCTTTTTTGTTCATTTTTTCCTCGTATTTTTATAATATATCACTTTTTGAAGTTATTTTCAAACTTTTGAATGCATAAAACAAAAAATCCATTTGTAATTCAAATGGATTAATTTTTACATAGTCTTTATTAGTTCTACGTACTCTTTTTCAGCATCTTTTTGTTTTTTGCGTTTGTCTATGACTTTTTCTAGTGCTGCAAGACGTACAAGTTTTTTTGCATATTCCAAAGTGTCAAAAATTGCGTTTGCAACTTCTTTGCTTGGCAAATCTTCAACAATTTTTTCACCATCAAGATTGTATTCATGCTCTTGAATCCCAAACATTTTTTCAGTTTCAACTTGATTTGATTCTGGTGAATATTTTAATTCGCTTCTCGCTTCTTTTCTATAAGTTTCATTAAATTTTTGTTTTTTACGTCTTTCTTCATAAGAAACTGAATAGTCATCATCGCTATAATAACAAACATTTTCTTCATTCAAAAGAATTAAATCTTTATGTTTTTCAACTAGTTTTTGAATACTTTCTTTTGTTTGCTTTTTTTCTGTCATCAAAAGTGTTTCTGCAATTTCTTTTGGAGCAAGAATTGTTGCACCATAAACATGATAAGTATTAGGATCATAATAGTCTCCTCTTGATTCAGAAGTTTCATTGGTTATAATGGTCACTTTTTCATACTTTTTGCCTGTGTGTTTTTCCAAACTATTTACAAAATATTCAAACATTGAAGGATAATTTTTTGAAAGTTTTTTATCTGTAAATATTTGAGTTGCATCGTAATCACTTGCATGCATTCCACCAAACCAGTTATCTAAAAGTAATTCATTATAAACAAATTGTGCACTCCAATCTTTCTTATCCCAATCTTCATCTCTAACATAAGGGTCATTATACTTATTTTTGATAAGCATTTTGTTTATTTTTTCTAAATTATACTTTGATTTTTTTTCTTTTTTAATCGCATCTATATCAACAATTTTAAGCCCTTTTTCAAGAACAATTTGTTCTTTTTGTTCAATTTCTGCTTTTGTCAAAGATTCCTTTCTTTGTTTGTAATCTGCTACAAGTTGGTCTATTCTCTCATCTTCTGCTTTGATTCTTTTTTTCAAAATTTCATATTGCTTCAATTTTTCAAAATAATCAACAATCTGTTCTTCTGTAAAATTGTCATATTCTTTTATACCATGTGCCATTTCATGACCAGTAGCTCTCAATTCATCATATTCATCAATAATTGTATCAAGTTCTCTCTTCTGTTTTTTGAGTTCAACATATTTTTCGTCTTGCTCCAATGCATGTCTATATGCTGAAATATCTGTTTTCAAAATATTTTTCAAATCGTCGAGTTCTTTTTTAGCATCCAAATATTCTACATTTTTTGTATAGATATCTCTTAGTTCATCAACATTGTATGGCTCTTTATATTCTTCAATTTTTTTATTTTTTTTCATATAAACCCCTATAATACAGATAAATAATATCATTTTGCATATATATTGTCAATACTAAATTTGGAAATTTATATACTATAATTTAATATCACATATAACTACCAGTTATAAAAAAACATGAGTAAAACCCATGCTTTTATAATCTATTATAACTTTGAAAGTTTATTTTCATAATCCTTACATTTTGTGTAGTTTGAATTTGAAATATTTTTGACTGCTGATTCAATTTTTTCTCTTGTTTCTTTGTCAAGTGTTTTTGGCATTTCAACTGTGACTGTAACAATCAAATCACCATTTCCATTCTTTTTAAGTTTTTTGATGCCTTTGCCTTTGATTGTGAAAGTTGTGCCGGTTTGCGTAAGTGGTGGTATATCCATTGTCACCTTTCCTGCAACAACAGGTATTGTTATTGTGCCACCAAGCAAACTTGTTGTGAATGGTATTGGAACTGTGATATATAAATCAAAACCATTTCTTGTAAGCATTTTGTGTGGACTGACTGCAATTTGTAAAATAAGATTGCCAGCAGAAACACCACCGCTTGTGAAGTTGCCCTCGCCAGCAATTGTCATCTCTTGACCATTATCAATGCCCGCAGGAATTGTAACAGTGATTGTTCTTGATTTTTGATAAGTGCCAGCACCACCACAGAGTGAACATTTTTTTGTTGCAACTTTTCCCCTACCATTACAAGTTGAACATGTGCCAACATTGACAATTCTGCCAAAAATAGAATTTTGGGAATATCTAACTTGACCTGTGCCATTACATGTTGGGCAAGTTTTGAGTTCGCCACCTTCTGCACCTGTGCCATTACACTTTTCGCACTTTTCAGTTCTATTAAAAGTAAATGTTTTGGTGACACCAAGTGCTGCTTCTTCA
>CADBPU010000099.1 GCA_902796635.1 uncultured Eubacteriales bacterium
ATAAAATTAAAATATATCAAATTTTTATTTCTTCAATTTTATTCAAAGCGTTTTCAATAAGTCTTTCGACATCAAGTTTACTCTCTTCTTCAAGCACTTTTTTAAGATTTGGCTTTATTAGTGGATATTTTGGCAAAAAGACTGTGCAACAATCTTCGTAAGGCAAGATTGAAGTTTCAAATGTACCTATTTTTTTTGCGATTGACACAATTTCTTCTTTATCCATTGCAATAAGTGGCCTAAACACCGGCATAACTTCTAGAACTGAGTTGCTACTTGTTATGCTTTCAACCGTTTGACTAGCAACTTGCCCCAAGTTTTCTCCCGTTACAATGGCTTTTGCACCAACATGATTTGCAAGACGCTCTGCAATACGCATCATAAACCTGCGCATTAGTGTTATCATATACTCATCTTTGCAATACTTGTGAATATTTTCTTGAATTTCTGTAAAAGACACAACAAAAAGTTTTTTCATATGAGTGTATGGTTTGATTATTTGTGCAAGTTTTACAACCTTTTCTTTTGCTTGCTCGCTTGTGTAAGGATAACTTGCAAAATGAAGTCCTGTGAGATGCATTCCCCTTTTTGCAATTTGATGACAAGCAACAGGACTATCAATTCCACCAGAAAGCAAAACAAGTCCATCTGCACTACTGCCAACAGGCATTCCACCAGCACCCATAATATTTTGATAGAAAATATATGTCTTTTTATTTTCTCTTATATCAATAAAAATTGTTATATCAGGATTGTGGACATCAACTTTGACTGTTGGATTATTATTCAAAATCACTTCGCCAATCAAGCAATTTGTTTGCATACTTGAAAGTTCAAAAGTTTTATCTGCCCTGTTTGTTTCAACTTTGAAAGTGCAATTTTGAAGCCGAATTGCACTACAAAAATCAACAATGTTATCTCTTGTTGTGTCAATCTCCACTGCTTTGCTAAAACTATGTATGCCAAAAACTTTTTGCAATCTTTCGACAATTTCATCTTCCATGTCTTCATCATAGTTTTCAACAAAATATCTTGTCCTTACTCTTTTGGCATCTGCCTTCAACCCAAAAAGAGCATACTTTATATTTTTGAGAAGCATGCTTTCAAAAAAACTTCTGTTGTTGCCTTTGAGATAGATTTCTCCGTATTTTATCATTATAACTTTTTTCATTTTGCATTTTCCTAATTCTATATTTTTTCAAATTTTTATGTTTTTTTATAAAAAATAGATGTTTTCTTCATAAAAATTGATAATTTTAGTCAAATTCAACATTATTTTGACATTTTGGCTTTCAAAATTTTGTATTGTTCAATGAGTTTTTGAGTTGCAATTTTGACTTCGTTTGGAGTGTTGAAAGATGAAAAACTTATTCTTATACTTCCAAGCAAGTAGTCCTTTTGAACGCCCATATTTTCCAAAACTCTGTTGCTTTGCTTTTTGCTGCTACAAGCACTGCCAATACCAATCAAAACATCTTGTTCTTCAAGCATATGAAGCAAAACTTCTCCCCTAATGCCTTTGAAACTAACACTCAAAATATATGGAGAATTATTTTCTGCTTCATTAAAAACAAAATCTTTGCAGTTGTTTGAAATTTCTTGCTTTACATAATCTCGCATCGCTTTTATTTGCTCATAATTTGCAAGTTGATTTTTACAAGCAATTTCACTTGCCATCGCCATGCCAACATAACCACTAACATTTTCTGTGCCACTGCGTCTATTGTTTTGTTGCCCGCCACCAAAAAATATTGGCTTTAATTTTTCCATATTTTTAACATACAATGCCCCAACGCCTTTTGGCCCATGAAATTTATGAGCAGATATTGTGTAACAATCAACATCAAGGTCTTGAACATTGACTGGAATTTTGCCAAATGCCTGTGTTCCGTCAACATGAATAATAACTTTCGGGTTGACTTTTCTTATCAATTTGCAAAGTCGTTTTATGTCATTTATGGCACCCGTCTCATTACTCACGTGAATGATTGATACCAAATGGGTGTTTTGATTTATGCTATTTAATAACGAATTTTCGTCCACAATTCCATTTTTTGTTATATCGACAAATTTAATAATTTTGTTTTGCGATTTGAGTGCATTTGCGACATCAAAAACACTTGGATGCTCGCCTACTGAAAACACATATTCTGCATCTTTTTTGTTTGTTGATAAGCCAAAAATAGCCAAGTTGTTTGATTCTGTTGCACCACTTGTAAAAATGATGTGTTCTCCCGTTGTTCCCAAATTTTTTGCAAGATTATCTTTTGCTTCTTGCAACATTTTTGATACTTCTATTGCTTTGCCATATAATGCCGATGGATTATAAAAATTTTGAGCATTTAACTCAAAAATTTTTTTATTGACACTATCATAAATTTGTGTGGTTGAAGCATTATCTAAAAATATCATGTTTTTATTATAACACCAAAACTGTATTTTAGCAAATAATTGATTTATATGTGCTTATATAAATATAATAAATTTTGACACACTAAAAACAAATTTTAAGGAATAAGATTTAGGGCGTTTGTCAAATTGTCAGTATTGAGATACGTACTTGGTATTTGCCCTACTATCAAATTTTCTCCAACCAAAACTTGTGATGAGATTTCTATATTTTGAGTGTAAAGTGGCAAAAAAATGCAAATTGATGTTGTTATGTTTATATAAATTTTGTGATAACTTTGATTAATTGATAAACTTGATATTTGAGAACGATATTTTGCACTTACATTGCCAATTTGAGTTATTTTTAAGTTGACCTTTGGACCTACTCCCGCAAGTGCAGGTATGCCAGAAAAAGTGCCAAGTGGCAAAGAATAATTCAAAACATCTTTTTCATTTAATTTGTTTTGAACAAGAGTCAAAATTTCATTATTCAAATTATTAACATTTTTTGTGTTCACTTGCAAAAGAGTAATGTTGTTTTGACTGTCTCTAAATATCTCAATAAGGTCATCATAATCATTGTTTTGTATTGTTTCTCTTATGGCATTATTAATTAGACCAACTGCATAAGATTTGATTTGTGCTTTGTTGCTTTCGACTATTTGTGGATTGACATAAAATGAAAAATATGATGAAACTAAAACTGTAAAAATTATTAAAATTATCAAAAATTTAATAAAAAATTTATGTTTTTTATGTTTTTTTGTGTTCCTTTTGCCAATTTTTTGAGTATTTTTATCCAATTTACATTTATTATGATTAAAATAAATTTCATTAAAATTTTTTTCAAAAGGACAATTTTGTTGTGAAAAATTTATATTTGTTTCTAAATCATTACTGTTATATATATCAAATTCCATAATTAAATATATGCGAAATTTGTCAAAAATATAATAAAAAAAGATACTGAAAATTCAATATCTTTAATTTGTTTTTTTATTTTTTGTAGTCAAAAAGTTCTCGCTTTCTGTCCATCATTTCTTCTAGACGCAAAATATATGATGGAATATCTTTTACATTTGCGCATCTTTCAATTCTATTTTCAAGAGAAAAATATCTCTTTGAAATTGCATTTGCGCCACAAGCAATTATGCTGGCTGTTTCTTCCATACTTTCAATATTAAATCTGCATATTTTTTTATCTCTAAAATATCCAACATTTTCAAGATTATCAAGTTGATTTTTTTGTCTATACAAATAGTATGGCTTATACCCTGCCTTTGTAAGTTCGGTTTTTGCATAATCAAGCATTTTTTCTGTCTTTGTTGTTTTGAATATATTTTTATTTTCTATCGCAAACGTGCTTGCTCTTTTTAATGAAAGTGTGTGAACTGTGATATTTTCTGGGTTCAAATCTATCACTTTGTCAATGCTATATTTGAAACTTTTTAAGGTCTCTTTTGGAAGCCCTGCAATCAAATCCATATTGATATCAAAATTGTATGTTCGCGCAAGTTCGTATGCCTTGATAGTGTCTATTGTGCTGTGTGCTCTGCCAATTTCAGCCAAAACATCATCATTAAAAGATTGTGGATTGACAGAAATTCTTGAAATATTATATTTTTGCAATAAATCAAGTTTGTCTTTTGTAATCGTGTCAGGTCTGCCAGCTTCAACTGTAAACTCCTTCATCTCACCAAAAGTAAGTGCTTTCAAAATTCTTTCAAGTTGCTCTGTGCTGATTGCAGTTGGTGTTCCACCACCAATGTAAACATTTTTTACAAAATAGCACTTGTCTTTTATCATCTTTTTTGTGAATTCAATTTCTTTAATGAGTGCATCAACATAGGGTTCAACATAGTTTTCAACTTTGTCTATTGGTGCTGAAATAAAACTACAATAACTACATTTTGTTGTGCAAAATGGAATATTTACATAAAAATCAACCAAATTATCATTGATATCAAGCGGTTTTTGATTTTCAATAATTTCCAAAATTAATTTTATTTTTTCATCACTAACTCTATAATTATTTCTAAAATAAGCAGGAATATTTGAAATTTTTATTCCATTTTTAAGCAAAGAATATACAACTTTTGTTGGTCTAACACCAGTCAAACAACCATATGGTAGTTGTTTGTTAAAATAATCTGCTAAACTATCATACAGCCCTAATTTCAACCTGCTTTTTACACCTTCACCATTATTTGTATCCAATGTTTTTTTATAGATCTTTTCGCCCATAGCCGAATTGATTTCTATTTCCATATTAACAAAATCATTTGAAGTTTTATAATCAATTTTTATTACAGAAGTATCATCAATAGTTGCAGGAAAAAATTCTCTTGCTATGTCAAACAAGTCGTTTTGATATTCATAATTATTGAGTAATAATTCCATAAAAACCCCATTTTTTGTTAATTTTTAAGCAAAAATCAATAAAATTTATTGAAATTTTGTTATTTTTTTATATTCTAATTAAGTATCATTTCTTGAAACTTCGTAGACATTTGTTATGTTTGAAAGTTTTTTCATTAGGTCAAGGAGTGCACTTTTGTTATTTACTGACAAATCAACATAGATGATTGTTCTGTCATCTTTTGCATTATATGAATTAATGCCTGTGATATTAATTTTTTGTTCTGCAATTTTATTTGTAATATTTGCAAGCATTCCACTTGTATTTTTTACAATCAATTTCAAACTTGCAACAAAACTTGAATTTTTAAGCCCTTCTTCTGTCCAAGAAAGTTTCATAATTCTATCGGCATCCAAACTTTTGACTGACTTGCAATCTGCTCTGTGAATTGTTACACCCCTACCCCTGCTGACAAAGCCAACAATTTCATCTCCCGGCACAGGATTGCAGCAATGAGCATATTTGACAAGCATACTTTTAAGTTCTGCTATTGTGCTGGTTTTTTCATCTTTTTGAACTGTAACAGGTCTAAAAACATAATCCTTATGCTCGCTATCAAGTTGAGTGTATAGGGCAATTAATCTGTTGAGTACTTGTGTTGTTGTAAGTGCACCACAACCAATCATGGCATACATATCATCAGTATTTTTAAGTGAATATCGTTCAAAAACATCTTTCAAAAAGTCATCAATAAGCAATTTTTTTAGGTCAGCATCTTTATTTTTTGCAGATTGTTCAAGCATTGCTTTACCTTTTTTTATATTGTCTTCTTTATCAAATTTTTTGAAAAATTGATTTATTCTATTTCTTGCAATAGATGATTTTACAAACGACAGCCAATCTTTTGATGGACCTTTTGCATTTGGACTTGTGATAATTTCTACTACATCTGCATTGCAAAGAATTTTGTTAAGTGGCACCATTTTTCCATTTACTTTTGCACCAACACAAGTATTTCCTACATTAGTGTGAATTGAATATGCAAAATCAACAGGAGTACTACCTTCTGGAAGTTCTATGATTTTGCCAAGTGGTGTTTGAACAAAGATTTCTCCACTATAAACATCAGTTTTTAATTGGTCGACCAAATCACTTTGACTGTTTATGTTTGGATTTTCTATCAATTTTCTTATCCAAAGCAATTTGCCATCGAGTGTATCAATTTTCTTTTTATGTTCTTTGTACAAAAAGTGTGCTGCAATACCATATTCGGCATGATTATGCATCTCAAAAGTTCTTATTTGAATTTCTAATGGTTTGTTGTCAACAAGCACAGATGTGTGCAAACTTTGATATCCATTTGCTTTTGGTCTTGCTATGTAATCCTTAAATCTTCCATCAAG